>CAYNXM010000020.1:0-19730 GCA_964401105.1 uncultured Lyngbya sp.
CGACCCTGCTTGAATTGAATTCAAGCAGGAAAGCGGCAGTGCCCAGACGCACCTTTAAAGACATTTACTGAAGCAAAAGATGCTTTTCGCAGTGCCATGTCTTACCGTTTTGTCCATTGGCCTCAGGAGAATAAGGACGTAACTATGACACAGTTTTAAGAATTGAGAGACCCTGTCGGCGATTCATCCTACACCCGAAAACGAAGTGTCGGTGTAGGATGAATCGCCGCAGAAGCTAAACGAATACAATCTTGATAAGACTCAGGAGAGGCAATAGGGGAGGTGACTTCAATATATTCAATCCCAACTTCATCAAGTTGTTGAGCGATTTCAACTTGATCCTGTGAAGAAAAATTAGCGCAATAAAATTGCTCGCCTTCCCGTAGTGTAGAATCAACGATAGCTAACTTATTGAGTAACATTGACTAAATCTCTTTTTTGATAGCTTTTTTTTCACTGTTCACAATCGTACAACCAAATTTAAACTATTCATCCTTCGCAAATTCTGTATTATGATAGGCTGAAAATAAAGTAGTAAACTCAGCAACATTACATTATCCAGTTCTCTAAAGCTTGAAAAAAGGTAAGAACTTAAGAATGAAAGACCGGAATAAAGCCTTACAAGGTCGAACCGCCATCATTACAGGTTCAGGTCAAAATATGGGACGATAAATTGCATTATTATTTGCCTCATCTAGTGCAAATGTAATTATTAATGGTCATAAAAACCAAGTTGCAATTGAAAAAGTTGCCCAACAAGCGCGGGATTTAGGTGTAGAAGCTATTGCAATTATGGCTGGTTTTAGTAATCCTGATGCGGTTCAAACGATGGTCGATAAAGCTATTGAAAAATTTGGTATAGTTGATATTGCAGTGTCTAATGTTTCACTGAGAAAAAGACAAGCACTCCTTGATATTTCGATTGAAGATTGGCATCAAGTTATTAACACTAACTTAAGTTCTGCATTCTATCTTGCTAGAGCAACAGTGCCTGGAATGAAATAACAAGGATGGGGTCAATTATTCATATTTCCGGCTATGATGGTTCTATTGGGGCAGCTCACCGCGCTCATAATGTGACTTGTAAATTTCTTCCGCAATTGAAACAATACTAGAAGCTGCGCCGGGGATGAAAGATAATAATCCTATTACTCGGTCAATTCCTGTGAGGCGAGATAGTAGATAGCCATGACATAAGCTTAAAATACTTGTTAGTAGTAAACTCAACAGCAAAGCAATGGGATAATTTCTTACAATACTTAGGGTGTCAGGAGAAAAACGAGCCGCAGTTGTTAAGGCAACAAATGCTTTCCCCAACGTCATAAATATTGGCGGTAAGGGTTGAGAAGATCCCAGAGTAATAGCAGAGAAAATACCAACGATCATTGGCCATAGTAGCCAACCTACAGGAATCTGAAGCCAGTTAAATAAAAAGCCTACTGCAATTGCTACAACAATTTTTTGAGTAATTTCTAGGGTTATGAGTTTAAGAGGAAATATTGTATATTGAGACGGAAAATATAGTTTTAAAGTCTGTTTTTCTGAGGGCGAAGATTGACGGTTAAATACCATATAAATAGAGAAAATATCTATTACAAAATCTATCAATTACTGAATTTAAAATAGATGCAGTCTTTGACTCACTGGCTCTACAATTTACATAAATTATTATAGCTTAGTCACTTCTTTATACTGACAATGCTATCATATTATTGTCTATCCGGATCGGAAGATCTGCAAATTCAGTCTAATGGCTTAGAAGTGATCTTAAATATTACTAACGGTTTTCATAAGCATTAATTAATAAAAATTCTCAAAGTAATAATAAAAATTAATTTTAAGTGAGATTCAATTTGGCTCTCCTGATACATAACTCTGAAACTGTTGAGTATAATAGCTAGACAAAAATAATTTATATTCAACAAAGTGTATTAGGAGTTACAATATTAAAATCTCTCTAGAGATCAGACTCAACTCATCATTTTATTGTTTATCTTATTACAGACTAGATTAATGTCTTCTACTTTACAACTTCGGCAATTACTCCAACGTCCAGAAATTTTAGTCATTCCTGGAGTTTATGATTGTTTAGGTGCTAAAATTGCTGAACAGTTAGGCTTTGAAGTATTAGCAACCAGTGGGTTTGGTATTGCTGCATCCACTTTGGGTGTGCCGGACTATGGCTTATTAACTGCTACAGAAATGCTTTATAGTGTAGGACGTATTGCTCAGTCAGTTAATGTGCCATTAATTGCTGATTTAGATACGGGTTATGGTAACGTTTTAAATGTGATTCGTACAGTTAAAGAAGCGATTAATATAGGGGTTTCGGGTATTTTATTAGAAGACCAAGAATGGCCGAAAAAGTGTGGTCATTTTGAAGGGAAGCGAGTGGTTTCAATGCAGGAACATATTGGCAAAATTCGGGCAGCGGTTCAGGCAAGAGGAAAGAGTCAATTAATTATTATTGGTCGAACGGATGCGAGAGCTATTTTGGGTTTAGAAGCAGCAATTGAGCGGGGAAAAGCTTATTTTGAAGCGGGGGCAGATGTGATTTTTATTGAAGCACCTCAATCAAAAGAAGAATTAGTTAAAATTGCTGAAGCTTTACCGAATATTCCGTTAGTTGCCAATATGATTGAAGGCGGAAAAACGCCGGAATTAACAACGAAAGAATTACAAGAAATGGGATATAAAATTGTTTTCTTCCCGGTGTCTAGCTTATTAGCTGTTACTCAAACAATTATGGATTGCTTCCAACATCTCAAAGAGAATGGAACCACTCGCTATCTACAAAATCTTGTGAGTTTTAAAGAGTTTGAACAGATTATTGATGTGCCTAAATATCGTAATCTTGAGCAATCTTATCAAAGCGATCATAAATTGAGTTAAGATGAATTTTTATACTCAAAATTTTATTAAGCAATACTTACAACGGATTAATTATTGTGACACTCTTGAACCTACTATAAAAACGTTACAGCAACTTCATCTTGCCCATTTATATTCAGTTCCCTTTGAAAATCTCAGTATTCATTTACAACAACCCATTGAGTTAAACTCTTCATCTCTAGCGACTAAAATTTTAGAACAACATCGTGGTGGTTTTTGCTATGAATTAAATGGTTTATTTTCATTGTTATTAACGCAGCTTGGTTTTCAAGTTATTTTGTTATCGGCTGAAGTAGCAAAGGAAGATTGCACATTTGGTAGAGAGTTTGGTCATTTAACGTTGTTAGTGAAAGATTCAGATAATTGGTTAGCTGATGTTGGCTTTGGCGACTCATTTATTGATCCTCTAAAATTAGAGAATGGCAAAGAATATAGACAATTAGAACAACGCTATAAATTAGTGAATGATTCAGAATACTGGACTTTATATCAATACAAAGAAGATTGGAAACCTCAATATAGATTTAAACTAATTCCTCGAGAATTAGCGAATTTTCAAGCCGGATGTCTTTATAATAAAACCCATCCTCAGTCTATTTTTAAACAACGTTTAATTTGTACTATTGCTAGTGAAAATGGACGAACAACATTAAGCGATCGCAAACTTATTATTACTCAAGATTGGCAGCGAAAAGAAAAAATAATAGAGAATGAAGCTGAATATAAACAGGTTTTGAACAATTATTTTCAAATCGATTTAAATCTTTATTCTCAGCTCAATAGAAAATATTTATTTGATTTTATCTTTTCCAAGTAATTTAGAAAATACTTAATCTTTGATTAGAGTACCTGATCGTAGAGATTAAGAAAAATTATTACCATTCAGTGATTTGTTAAATTAAACAAAGGTTAAGAATAGATCGTATTCAGTTTCAAGTGAATTCTATAAAAAAGATGATAAAATTAATAGTATTTTAGATTATGTGTCAATCATTACAGTGTTTTTCAAACTGTTGATGGTTTAATTCAAATATCAACATTCATCTGTCCCATAATTTCATAAAATCAGAAAGTTTATGTTTGAAGGATTATTTGAAACCCATTCAGATTCTGAAAAGATTAATAGCCATATTCGCTCTCGAAAAGGTGTGATTATTGGAGCCGGACAAGTCGGAATGGCTTGTGCTTATTCACTCCTCATTCAAAACTGTTTTGATGAATTAGTTCTGCAAGATATTAATACAGAACGAGCCGAAGGGGAAGTCATGGATTTAAGACATGGTGTCCCTTTTATTTCACCAACAAAAATAACAGCCGGAACAGTAGCAGATACAGGAAAAGATGCAGATTTTATTATTATCACAGCCGGGGCTAGTCAAAAAGAAGGTGAAACCCGTTTAGATCTAGTTCAACGCAATGTTAAAATCTTTAAAAGCTTAATTGGAGATATTGTTAAATATTGCCCCGATGCGATTCTACTAATTGTTAGTAATCCAGTGGATATTATGACCTATGTAACACTAAAACTTTCCGGTTTTCCAAGTTCTCGGGTTATTGGTTCTGGAACCGTTTTAGATACAGGTCGTTTCCGCACATTACTAGCAGAAAAACTGAGTTTAGATCCTCGTAGTGTTCATGCTTATATTATTGGAGAACATGGGGATAGTGAGGTTCCGGTTTGGAGTAAAGCCAATGTTGCTGGGATGAAAATTTGTGAGGGAGACTGGGAAGGAAGTCCTAAATTAGGGGCAGAAGAATTAAATCAGATTTTTGATCATGTTAAAAATGCAGCTTATGAAATTATTAACCGAAAAGGCTATACATCCTATGCCATTGGTTTAGCTGCCACTGATATTATCAAGGCTATTCTCGGAGATCAAAACAGAGTTTTAACCGTCAGTCGCTTAGTTGAAGGACTTTACAATTTACCGGAAATTTGTATTAGTTTACCGACTATTATCAATCGTCAAGGGGCAACTAAAATCCTTAATTTTAGTTTAAATGAAACTGAAGAAAAACAACTTAATCAATCTGCTACACTACTGCGGGAAGTCTTTGATAGCCTTGATATTTGAACTGAGATTAGTTGAAATTTTTGACTAAAAAATAAACTGGATACAAGCCCCCAGATTCATCTATGGAGAGAAAAAATATTTTCTTAATTTTCTTGCCTCTTGATTCATCAATGGGGTATCTACTTCTGTAGAGACGTAGCATGCTACGTCTCTACCGCCTACACTCTTGGTAAGCTTCTGACGAATGACGAATGACGAATGACGAATGACTGACCCTCTTGTAATCACTCAGTTACTGTTGACAGCGTTATGATACATTTTTCTCATCGCACTAAAATTGTAGTAACAATTGGGCCGGCTAGCCGTGAACCTGATATTCTCAAACAGATGATTCAAGCAGGGATGAATATTGCCCGTTTAAACTTTTCCCATGGTAGTTATCAAGACCACGCCGAAACAGTAAAAATAATTCGACAGGTTTCGCAAGATATCAATATTCCGATTACAATATTGCAAGATTTACAAGGGCCTAAAATTCGGGTGGGACAACTGGCGAATGGAGTCATGGAGTTAGTTGCTGGAGATACCCTGACCCTGGTTCCTGAAGACGAATATGACTCTCAACCTCAAACTATATCGATTGACTACCCCTATTTAGCTGAAGAAGCCCAACCGAGGGCACAAATACTGCTTGATGATGGGTTGCTAGAGTTGGAAATTGAACAAGTCAAAGGGAAAACGGTAGAATGTCGAGTGATTGAGGGAGGAATACTGAAAAGCCGCAAAGGCGTGAATTTGCCCAGTTTAACTCTGCGGTTACCCTCAATGACCGAAAAGGATTGTCAGGATTTAGAATTTGGTTTGTCACAAGGGGTCGATTGGGTGTCCCTCAGTTTTGTCCGACAAGCCGAAGATGTAAAAGCCCTCAAACAGTTTATGGCGCAACGGGGGGCAGAGAATATCCCTGTAATGGCAAAAATTGAGAAACCCCAAGCGGTTGAAAACATAAAATAACGCGGGAGGAAGTTAGCCAGCTCGTTTTAACGGCTGGTTGAATAACGACACGACGGGTTTTAACCCGCAGCTATTTCCCTCTCTGATTTTCAATATATTTCTTGACAGTCTCAGTACAAGCATTACCTGTAGTGGCACAAAAATAACTAGGAGTCCAAAGCGTTGGTAACTTCAACAACTCTGGAAACTCTTTTCTGAGATGATGAGAAGCTCTACCTTTAATCCGCTTAATAATAACTGAAGGCGAGAAAGTAGGATCTGCTTCTAGAAATAAATGAACATGGTCGGGCATAATTTCTAGAGCGATTAACCGCCAGTTATTCTCTGTACACAGTTCAAATAGAATTTCTTGAAGTCTATACCTAATTTTACCCTTGAGTATAGACTTTCTTCTCTTGGGACACCAGACAAAATGGTAATTGATTAATGTTACTGAGTGAGCATTACGGCGATACTCGTCCGGTTTTTTCTTCATGATAAGTGTTTACTGAATATATTGAATCATGCTATCATATCTACAGGAGGTGATGAGATTGTACGGATGTCAACAGCACTTAATCAACCAGCCACAAGAAATTAAAGCGATTCTTGAGTATATATGCTCAGAGGCTAACAAGTTGACAAACTGCGGGATTTATTTTTGCCGTCAAATGTTTTTTAAGGCTAATCGCAATGTTTGCAGATATGAGCTAGACGAGCAACTAAAAAGCAACCCTCACTTTAAGGCAATGCGGTCAGCTTGCGCTCAGCAAGCCTTGCACAGTGTGGTAGAATCTTTTAGATCTTTTAGAAAGTTAAATCAGCTTTACAAGACAGGTCAATTACACTTTAAACCTAGACTGCCTAATTATCGCAAGAAAGGAGGTTTAGCGGTTGTTAGTTATCCGGCTCGCTGGGTAAAATTAATTGGCAGAAAATTAAAGTTTTCTTTGGGGAATCAAGTAAAAGCATGGTTTGGGATAGATAGTTTTCTGTTACCAATGCCATCTAATCTAGATTTTAAATCTATCAAAGAATACCGGATAGTTCCTCGTAATAATTGCTTTTACATTGAATTTGTCTACAAACAACCCGATGTTAAAAAAATCGAGGATAACAGCAATGCTTTAGGTATAGACCCAGGACTCAATAACTGGCTGACTTGTGTTTCTAATATCGGCAAGTCTTTTATTGTTGATGGTCGGAAAATTAAATCTCAGAATCAGTGGTATAACAAGCAAGTGGCAAAGCTAAAATCGGGGAAAGCCCAAGATTATTGGGATAAAGAGTTAGCTGCTTTAGCCGAGAAACGGAACCGCCAAATGCGCGACAATATCAACAAGGCAGCAAGGTTCATGATCAACTGGTGTCTGAAAAACCGTGTTAGTCAGGTCGTTTTTGGTTGGAATAAATTTAACAAAGATGGGATCAACATCGGCAAAAAGAATAATCAGGAGTTTGTACAAATCCCAACAGCTAGATTAAAAAATCGTATTAATCAACTCTGTGAACAATACGGGATTCAATTTATTGAGACTGAAGAAAGCTATACAAGTCAGGCTAGTTTTTTAAATGATGATTTTCTGCCTAAATTCGGTGGGAAACCTGAAGGGTGGAAATCGTCAGGAAAGCGTGTTAAGCGTGGGTTGTATCGTACCAGCAGGGGTGAATTAATTAATGCTGACTGCAATGGCGGGGCCAACATTCTTAGAAAAGTAGCGACACAGTTAAATTCAGATTTAACCGAGGTCGGTAGGGCAGTTTTGACTCTGCCAAAGCGATACAGTTTGGACAGTCTTTCCAAATCTTATCGTAAACGTTGTCAAGCGCGGATTTATCCCGCGTAACAACATCGTTTGAGAATCCACGCGGTTTCAACCCGTGGAGAAGTCAAGTCCTCAAGGCACGAACTTCCTCAAGATTCATCAAATTGAAGCATAACCCTTTGTAGAAACGTTTCATAGAATATTTCTACACCGATATTAATTGCTCTGACCTGGAAAAATAGGGGATGCAGAGGGTCTGACACAACCCACCACTCGATCAATAACACAAACTCCTGGAAAAAATTCAGTATTTTGGAGTAATGTGCCTTCTAAATTTGTATTGGAGAGTTGAGCGCGGCTAATATTTGTATTGGCTAAAGCGGCATACTGAAGATTTGCAGAAGATAGGTTTGCACCATTGAGATTTGCTCCTCTCAAATCAGCATTAATTAAACTCGCCCCTGTCAAATTCACATTCTCAAGATTAGCCCTAAACAAAGAAGCCTTTTGTAAATTCGCATTAGATAAATTCGCCCCAGCTAAATATGCTTCGCTGAGATTAGCTGTCGATAAGATTGCATCTGTGAGTTTAGCTCGTCGTAAATCAGCCCTAGCTAAGGATGCATCCGCTAAGTTTGCCTCTGTGAGATCGGCTAATTGTAAGTTAGCATATTGAAGATTAGCACTATAAAAATCCGCATCTGCTAAACTGGCCCCGCTGAGATTAGCATTATACAAATTAGCTCGGTGTAAATTAGCGCTTCGCAAATCAACCCCTCCCAGGTTTGCCCCAGCTAAGTTGGCTTCAAATAAATTTGCCCCTCGCAAATCAAATTCTCGTAAATCAGCCGAGCCTAAATTACACCCAGGACAACGATTTGTTTCCCGTAATCTCTCTAAGGCATCTCGGTCAAAGGCGAAAGCAGGGAGACTCGCCCATAAGGGTGATAAGATTAAAGATAATGCCAAAGCTTTTAAATGAATCATAGTGGGGTTAAGCAATTCAGGATTGAGTATTCTGTATTCTTCTTCACTAGTATTGTATCGAGTAGAACAGATTATTGCTTCAATGCTTCTTAAAACGTCAGTTTGTGTTTCAATTGATAGGTTCTCGGTTCGATATTCCGAGCTTTAGCAGGCATTGAATAGAACAGAAAATCTGTAGTTATCATCACAATATAACAAGACAGATATAGACTAAGATGCTCAAGTTAAAATTATGATAATTTGATTATCATTTTCAATCAGGGATCTGCAGTTTTATAATCTAGTTTTCCATTATTTCTTTAATTTAATAATGAGTGCAAAATTTTATCAACCATTGAAATCGATGGTTCTATTTTTAGTCAATCCCTTACGACATCCGAAAGAATATAGACACAAACAACTGCCTAAGATTCTAATTATTTCTATATTCATCATTGGCATTCTTCCTTCCTTCTTGGGTTGGGCGGGGATGGATTTTGGTACGACGGAAATCACCCTAGACTTTGAAACCCTTTCTCAACTCGAACCCTCTGAGGCAAAGCGTTTTATTTACCACGCTTTACGGGGAAGTTATATACACACTATTCTCGAGTGGAGTGCTTTTTGTACAGCTTTGTTTACAGCCTTGTTTTCCCTGGCTCATTTTAGTATTCGACCCACTGATGCAGCCACTCCGGTTATAGGTTTAGCATTATTTGGTGCGGGTTGTATGGATGCATTTCATACTTTAGCTGCAGATAATTTAATTGAAGTGGTATCAGATCAAGAGAATTTTATTGTATTTACCTGGGCAGTTTGCCGACTATTTAACGTTACAATTATGATGTTGGGAGTCAGTTTTTTCTTGGTGATTAAACCTACGAAAAAATTCAATAAAAATATAATTAAACTTTCAGGGTTAAGTTTGGTTTTAGCCATAGTAGCATATTTGACGATTAAGACTTTTTCAACTCGTCAGAACTTACCAGAAACCCTCTTTCCTGATGCACTGATCACTCGACCTTGGGATGTCGGCCCTCTCATCTTATTTATCCTAGCTGGTTTTTTTCTCTATCCTCGCTTTTATCGCAAGTACCCGAGTCTATTTTCCCATAGCTTGATGTTAAGTACAATTCCAGATATTGCGGTTCAGCTTCACATGGCATTTGGATCGACCACATTATTCGATCATCATTTTAATATTGCCCATTTTCTTAAAATCGTTGCTTATTTAGTGCCTTTAATTGGATTGATATTAGATTATATTTATACTCATTCGGCATTACAAGAAAGCAATCAATATTTATCCTTAGAAATTCTTGAACGTCAGCAAAGTGAAGCGGCTTTGAAAATTTCTGAATATAAACTCACTGAGAAAACTAAACAATTAGAATTGACTTTGAGTGAACTTCAACAGACTCAAACGCAACTGATCCAAACAGAAAAGATGTTAAGTTTAGGGCAGCTTGTGGGTGGGATTGCTCATGAAATCAATAATGCTGTTAATATGATTTATGGGAACTTAATTCATCTCCAAGGATCCGTAGAAGATTTTATTGAAATTATTTCTCTCTATAAAAAAAAATATCCGCAAACTCATGTAGAAATCAACAATAAGATAGAAGATATAGACCTCGAATTTATTATAGAGGACACTCCAAGAATGCTGAAATCAATGCAAGAAGGTTCAAAACGAATTCGCATTATTGTTGAGTCTTTACGGAACTTTTCTCACTTAGATGAAGCAGCCGTTAAGTCAGTGAACTTACAGGAAGGCATTGAAAGCACTTTACTCATTTTAACTCAAAAACTGCACTCTATCACTGTTATTAAAGAATATGGTAAGTTACCAAAAATTGAATGTTATCCGGCTGAACTTAATCAAGTATGGATGCATCTCCTCACCAATGCGATTGATAGCTTTCAACTTCAGAAACAACCTAAGATTTGGATTCAAACAATACTGCTTAATCCCCATCAAATTTGTGTTAAAATGAAAGATAATGGTTGTGGTATTCCTGAAAAATTTCAGTCCCGTATTTTCGATCCATTTTTTACAACAAAAGAGGTGGGTAAAGGAACTGGGTTAGGACTCTCTGTCTGCTATTCAATTATTAAGCATCATGGGGGTGAAATTCAAGTTAATTCTACACCCGGAGAAGGGACTGAATTCTCAATTACACTTTCTGATTGTCTCAAAACTTGATTGTCAGAACAAACGGTTAAATTATCATTTTTAGCTGCTTCTATCCAGCAATCAAATAGGCTTTGATGATGAGTAATCCAGGTTTTTGCATGGCGATGAATATCTGCGGCTTGATCTTCTCCCTGATAAACTTGTTGTTGTTCTTGATTAATATCTGTAATCGGAATCTGAACCTGTTCAAAAAAACGTTTAGCAGATTGATGATTTTCTAAAAAGTTATGGGTGGCAACTAAACGAATTCGATCTACAGCAAACCCTAAGTTTTTTAAACCTGTTGGTGTTTCAGCAACGGTGATTTCTGATTGATTTTGAGGCAAGGCTGTAAACGGAACTTCTAACCATACTACATCTCGATCCACTTCCAAAACCGAAGCCATCCAATGAGGTGTCCAGGTATAATATAGAATGGGTTTTCCTTGTCGATAACGAGTAATCGTTTCTGCCATCAAGGCGGAATATTGCCCGACATCTTGTTCAACTGTATTCTCTAATTCATAAGCCTTTAAATGATAGTTAATCACAGGTTCACAACTAAAACCTGTCTCACAACCGATTAAATTTGCCTTACCATCTCCATCGGTGTCAAACAGTTTGGCAATTTCTGGATCTCGAAGTTGATCGAGGCTTTTAATCTGATATTGATTAGCCGTTTTTCGATCAATTTGATATCCTTGTAAAGCAGAATTCACAACTGTTCCCACTTTAGTTAATTTTTCATCTTTGTCACTATTTTTAAAGGATTGAATCTGCAATTTTTCCCAGTGATTGGCTGTAAAATCTGCTTGATTTTGACTAATGGCGTAATATTGAAGCACTGGATTTAAGGGTTTTGGAGTGGCTACCGAATAGCCTAATTCTTCTAAACCTAAGTTGACAATTTCAGAGATAAACTGAGAAAGAGGAGTTGTGCCTGTTACGGGTCGAATCCATTGATTGTTAGGAGAAGAGGGAGTTAAGGTACCCATTAAACTTTGACCCGCTATTCCTGTTAAAATTAGGGCGATAACAATCACAGAAGCAATTTTTGTTTTTTGAGGAGAAAAGGAGGAACGAAACAGACCGATTAATCCTCGTTCATACCAAGGATGAATTGGATTGAATTGACCGATTTCTTGAGTAATTCGGTCTAATAGAATTGCCATTAATACAATACCAATTCCTCCAATACTTGCCAGTCCCACATCTAACCGCCCAACTCCTTGTAACACCATCAAACCGAGTCCAGGAACCGCAATCATTGCCGTAATCACCGACATTCCTAAAGCGAATAAAATCGTTTGATTTAATCCAGTTAAAATGGCTGGCATGGCTAAGGGGAGTTGAACTTCCCATAATATTTGAAGCGGGGTAGAACCGAAAGCAATGGCTGCTTCAACGGCTTCTGAAGAGACTTGACGAATGCCTAAATTGGTGAGACGAATCAGGGGCGGCGTTGCATAAATAATGGTGGCAATGACTCCCGGAACTTCTCCAATTCCAAATAACATGACAACAGGAACTAAATAAACAAATGTGGGGATGGTTTGCATCACATCCAATACCGGACGAATGATCTTTTCAACTCGATTATTTTTAGCAGCCATCACCCCTAAGGGAATCCCAATGATGACGCTAAAAATAACAGCCGTTAAGACTAAGGACAGGGAAACCATCGCTTGTTCCCAAGCGCCAATTAAGCCAATAAAAATTAAAGAGAATAAACTATAAATAACAATTTTTTTAGTGGTAAATTGCCAGACTAATAACAGAATAATAATAATTAATACAGTGGGGGGAATAGAAATTAATCCTGTACTCAAACTTTCTAGTAACCAATTAACAGGAATACGAATCGCTTGAAAGAATGGACGAAAGTGATCGACAATAAAGTTGATTCCGGTATTAATCCAATCATCAATCGGAATTGTATAAGATTGAAAAGGATTGAGAATGATATCTATTTTGTTGGACGTTTGGGCAAGGAGATTAATCATAAACTTGATCTTCTATTTATTATTGTTGCCAAATGGAGTTTAAATCTTGCTGAGTATATTGTGTCCAAGCCCTCACGACTTCTGAGTTGGAAGTCACTCCTTTTTGCAAAAGAATAACACCGTTTTTCCAGGCTGTCATCCCATAGTCTTCCCCAGTAGTTAGGTAATCAATCCGGGTGACAATTTCCTTGAGTCTATTTCGGTCGCTTTTAAAAGCAGTTTGATAGCGTTGGAGTTGCCATAAATCAGCTAAAATATATTCAACCTGAATCAATTCTCCGGCATCATTTCGGATCTGATATTTGGGGAAGCGTAGGGCTTCGCGCCGACTAGAAATCTGAGGAATAATATTAGTGGTTGTTGCCACACTAGCATCTGCTGGAATTTGTTTGAGTAAGGGTCGAATATCTCCCACATGAGACCATTGTTGATGCAGGGGAACATGAACCCAAGGTTGAACGGCATCGGGAATTAAAAAGGATAAAGTTCGGTTGGGATTAGAAGTCAGGGTAAAAAACAAGGATAATCCCATACAAAATAGCCAAAATTGTTTAAATTGTTGACGGCTAATTTTACCGAAAATATGACTCTGCTTTTGTCGGGCTGCCCACCATAAAATTGTACCATAAAATAATCCGGGAACAACGGTCATGGCATAACGAATGGTAATGGCTAAAACCGATTCTCCTTTGGCAATAAATAACTTGAATAAAGGAAAGCCTGCCACCATCCAGGAAGCCGGGGCGATCGCGGGAATAAAAGCTAAGGGTAACCATTGACCCAATAAATATTTCAAAGTCCCCCAAACAGGGGTAAACAGTTCCCGAATTAAACGCCAAGGATGAGTGATCATGCCCCAAATAATTTCTAGGGTTGAGGCTTCATTGCCCTCGGCATATTGACCAAACCGTTCCATCATAAACCGTTGGGAAATATCCTCAGAAAATAACGGCATAATCAGGTTAGTCAGCATAATAATATAACCAAAACTGAGCAGACAAACGATAAATCCTCGTGCCGGATAACGCTGACTGAGAATCAGATAAACCCCAACCCCAAATAAGCTAATACCAGAGTCTTCTCGAACCGCTAAAATTAAAACCGCTAAAATCCAAAATAGCCACCACCAGCGCTTTTCCATTGCCAGTAATAAACTAAACATAAATAGGGGAAGTTGACAGATATCATGAAAGTTCCCCAAGGTGGGACCAATTACGGCATTAGCCGCATAAAAACTGACTGTAATTAATGCCGATAACGGAGGTTCGAGATAGTGTCGCGCCAGACAATACAACACCAAACCCGCTGCTGTAACCAGAGTCACTTGTAACACCGTCAGAGTGACGGGAGACGGAAATAAAGTATAAATGGGTAACCACAACAGCAACGCTGGGGTAAAATGCTGACCGAGGCGATGGTAGTCAACCGTGGGATATTCTCCTTGATGCACCACATTCGTCGATAAAGCCGAAGAAAGGGAACTTTCAAACCAGCGGCCATGACTGCTATTCCAAAAGACTTGATTGAAAATGCCTTGATCGTAAGAAGCATAAAAGCTATAGTACCTATGCAACGTCAAGCATAGACAAATCGTGAAAAATGCGATCGCTACAGCAATCACCCATTTGACTGACGGATTTTTTTCACCCATCCCCAGCATTAGGACTTTCCCTCAACGTGATAATCCCTTAGTATCCTATATTCTGAGGGGTTCAGGTTCAATTCAACCCCTAGAATCTAGATAAAACCTAAAGAAGAGATTAAATTAAACTATTATGTAGTAACACCTCTCCATGCTCTACTCACTTAACCTTGTTCAGGGTCTGAGTAGCACCAGTCCCCTGCTGAAGAAAAACTAAATGCAGGTATCTCCAGAAAAGACCACGAAAAACCTTAAAACAGCTCTACAGCTACTGCTATTCGCTGACCAGCGACCCAGTTCTAAAGAGCAAATTCGCTGTATTCGAGAATTTCTTGATGCCTTGGATACTGAGGACGAGTTTGAGCTGCAAGTGATTGATGTGGGAGAACAACCCCATCTCGCCGAGCACTTCAAACTGATTGCCACTCCTTCTTTGGTGAAAATTTATCCCGAACCCCGACATACCCTAGCTGGAAGTGACCTAGTCCCTCAGTTAGAATATTGGTGGCCTCGTTGGCAACGTGGTTTAGCCGACTATCTCTCCACTTTGCCTGAGGCAGAAGACGGAGATGAGAGAGCTGAATTGTCTATCACTTCAGTGGCTCAGGTGTCTGAATTAATTCAGTTGAGTGACGAAGCCTTTCGGCTCAAACAAGAAAAAGAACAACTTCAACAACAACTCAACTTTAAAGATCGCATTATTGAAATTCTGGCTCACGATCTTCGTAGCCCTCTGACCGCTGCTTCTTTGGCGCTAGAAACCCTGGAAACTAGCGAAAATGCCAAAGATGCTAATATGCCCCAAATCTCCCCTGCACTCAAATCTCGGCTGATTCAGCAGGCCAGAGGTCAGATCCGTACCATTGACCGGATGATTACCGATATCCTGCAAACCGCAACTGGCCCCAATACCAACATTTCCTTACAACCGATTCCCTTAGATTTAAGAATGTTTTTCAAAGATTTATTGGTGGAATTGAAGGAACAATTCACAGCCAAGAGATTAAAAATTCAGACGGATTTACCCAATGATATCCCTAACGTTTATGCCGATCCTGAACGCATTCGCCAGGTGATGGTCAATTTGCTGGATAACGCCGTTAAGTATACTCCCGAAGGGGGCAAGATAGAAGTCTCTTTACTCCATCGCACCAGCCAAAAAATTCAAGTCAGTATTTGCGATAGTGGCCCTGGGGTGCCCAGAGAAAATCAAGATCGGATTTTTCAAGATCGATTTCGCCTGCAACGGGACAAGTGTCAAGATGGATACGGTATTGGCTTATCCCTGTGTCGGCGAATTATTCGGGCTCATTACGGCCGGATTTGGGTCGATTCTTCCCCCGGTAAAGGAAGTTGTTTCCATTGCACCCTACCCGTTTATTATCGGTAACATCTCTACCCAAGAACTGCACAACATCCTGATTCAATCAGCTTTTGTCTGGTCTATCCCGGTGCAATATCCCCCAGGGATCATCCCTTTTTATCACAAATCAGGTTTTCACCGTTCCCAATCCTTCCTATAATTAATTTTGATTCCAAACGATTGGAACTGATTCCTATGGGTTTTGCAGATTTATCCATCGCAGAAATTGCGGAGGACTATAACGTCCCAGTCGAAGATGTGCTCAATCTGTGCGATCGGTTGGGAATTGCTTACAAACATCCTCAAACCCGTTTGGCATTAGAGGATGCCAAAGCAATTCTGTCAAAAATCATGGCTCAACAATCAAAATCTGAGCCGTCTTAGTCCAGTTGAACCCAACTGAGAGTTAGAGTTTTTGACATCCATGTTCGCATTACAAGACTCAAACATCATCCGTCAAACTTGTTAATTCAGTATTACATTCGCTCACATGAGAAAAAATACTGAATGGACTCGGGCAGATTTCTGACATCATAGTCAGAGTTTTGACAAACTACCCATAACAAAGGACGATTGATTAATCACTGTTGATTGATGATCCTTGACCACTCCTGTTTGAGTGGTATTTTACCAAAGCGATCGTTTGAGTCGAATCGGTTGAGTGTTTGCTTAAATGTTTAAGGAGAACTATGTTAAAAAGATGCATTTTGCTGGCTGTTGCCACTGTGTTTCTCACGTTTCAAATGTTCGTCAATAGCGCATCTGCTATTGAACTAACAGAAGAAATTCGGACGTTTCCTGTCAACGAACAAGGGGAAACCACAGTTGTTAGTTTAAAGGAACTAAAACAAGGGAAAGAGCTGTTTAATTATGCCTGTGCTCAATGTCATGCATTGGGTGTTACCAAAACCAATCCGGATGTTAACTTAAGTCCAGACTCTCTCTCTGGTGCTGTTCCCAATCGCAATAATATTGAAGGGATTGTAGACTATATGAAAAACCCAACAACCTATGATGGGTTTGAAGAGATTTCTGAGTTTCATCCCAGTCTCAAAAGTGCCGATATTTACCCGAAAATGAGAAACTTAACAGAAGATGACCTCTATGGCATTGCGGGTTATATTCTTCTGCAACCTAAAGTTCGGGGTGAACAATGGGGTGGCGGTAAATACCTGCGTTAACCTCAAATTATGACATGATTTTAGACTTTAGATTTCGGGGCGAAGAATTCAGTTCATCTTTCATTCCTCAGGAAGCGTAGCAATTCTCAAGCTGTTCATGTCTAGCTTTCATGGAGTTGCTATCTGAGCAGAATTAAAAATAGAAATAGTATTTTAAGTTCTGATGTCTAAAGTCTAAAATATCAAATAATAGGCCATTCAATCTGCGATCGCCAAGATACGTACTGCTATATTTAATATTTTTCGTTACATTATCGCACCATTCACTCTCTATGATGAGAACTCAAAAAATGATCCGGCTATTACTGATTACTTTTATTATTGGACTGAATTTTTTGATCGCGAATTCCCCCGCTGATGCGGCTTCAGTCGATCCAATCATTCGTCGTTATTTCGGTGCTGAACCGGTTGAAGTTCAATTTGATCATCAAGGTACTGTTCATGGCTTTACCCTAGAAGAACTTAACGAAGGCAAAGAACTGTTTGATAGTAGTTGCATCAACTGCCACGCTGGGGGTTTAAATCTTCCCTATCCAGAGGTTTCTTTATTACTCAAAGATTTACAGGGAGCAACCCCCCCACGAGATACCATTAGTAGCCTAATTAGCTATATGAGATATCCATTAAGTTACGATGGCAGTGATACCAATTATTGGTGTCGTCAAGTCTCTGAAAATTGGATGCCACAACCGACTGCTGAAAAGTTAGCTGCTTATATTTTACGTTCGGCTGAAGTGGTGCCCGACTGGGGTATTCCCCAAAAATCACCGTTTGATTTTTAAGAGATTTCTAAGATATGTTCTAGAAAAACTTTAACCATTTCTGTGTCCATTTTCCCGGGATGAGACAAGACATCTTGAGAGTTCATATCTTTGAACAAATAAGCCCTAAGAAACAGAGTTGTCCAATTGGCAATGGTTTGAATGCCTTGGCTTTGTTCAAGGGTTGATAATTGACTTTCTACCGGACCCACTAAAGGCTGAGGAACATCTGTAATGCCATAATGATTGACTCCTTTTACCATCATAAAAGCTTTCGGTAATGTCTCAATTTTCTCATAGGCTTGCTGAGTCACCTCTGGGGGAATAATTGTATCTAAATCACCTGCAATTAATCCTAAAGGAATGCTGGTATTATTGATGGGTTTTGAGGTATCTTGCCGAGGTAAAGCATTTGTTCCAAAGAAGACTCCAGCCGCTAATTCTGGTAATCTATGATAACGATAGCCTGTAATCGGGTTAATATGAATTTCATTACAAATTGCTTCTATGCCTGTAATTCCCCCACAAGAATGACCCAGTAATACTAATTTATTCAGATCAATCCATTGACTAAAAGGAAATATTAGATCATTTACACCTGTTTTAATTTCCTCAAAAATATCAACAATTTGCTCCAACTCCGGTGCTAAATAACTTCTACCAGCCGGTTGATGATTCGGAACCATGACAATAAAACCCGAACTCGCTACCTGAGTAGCAAATTGACTATAGTAAGATTTATCGATTTCAAAACCTTGTAAAAATAGAGCCAGGGGATAATGATGGGCATTCATTTCCGCTGGATGTAGATTAGGATAGTAGATGTCAACAATATCACCATTTTTTTGTATTCTAATCTGATCGCTGCCGATCATTGAAGGCAAAAAAGAAAATGGATTTGTCATGATTTTAATCTGAATGAGGACTTATGGTTTGCTATTTGTCGTGAATCGCGAAAGCTCATTGCCTCTGAGGTGGGCGATTGTTCCTCTCAAACGTTAAAACGGCTATGGGGAAGATTGCAAGCCTACAACATTGGTGTTTTTTACACTGATAGATACCATACCTACCGAGAGCTTTTACCCTGGAATCAGCTTGTTCAATCGAAAGCACTTACCCATACCATTGAATCATTTAATGCGACTGTTCGACATGATTTGGCACGCTTCCACCGCAAAACACATTGTTATTCCAAGTCATTGGCTATGATCGCTTATGTGCTGCTGCTCAAGTTTGAACATTACCTAAATCTATTTATAAATTAGCAATCCCCCCTCAATGCAACTCTAATTCTTACATGAAAAATGGTTACCGTCGTGGTAAACAATATTTTTGTTAGAAAAGGGTGTAAAATTGACACTTCTCGGCGTGAACGCACAGGGATTCTTAGTTCAACGAGTTCACTTAAACCTGGAGTTTAGACAATCTGTTTCGGTTAAGAGGTAAAGATGCATAGGGCTGTACTCAACTGAACATCAATACTTTGACAAACTTTCAACCGCTCAATGCTTGAGAATCATCTAGAAGTTAACTGCTGTTTAGACATAATCTCTTCCCCATCATCACTGTTGGCAATCTTATTGGCAATCTGTTGATAAAAGCGAACTATTAAAATGACTCCAGATAGGAGTGGACTCAAAATCATACCTAACCAGATCCCCATACCTCCCCAACCTAAAATGATTCCCATCAAATAGCTTCCAGCCAAGCCCAGACCCCAGCCCCCCAAGTTCATTAACAATGGCACGAACGTATCTTGTAACCCGACCAAAGCCTCAACAGTAATGATTTGAATACTGTAAAAAAGTTGGAATAATCCAGCCCAAGCTAAAAAATTAGTTGCTGTCTTAACCGCTTCAATATTCTCGGGATTGTTTATATCTAAATAAATTCCCGCAATCTGATAGGGAAACAACCAGAAAATCAGTGCCACAGCACTGGCAAAAATGCCACCCATCGTCATCCCAATCAA
>CAYNXM010000021.1:0-28004 GCA_964401105.1 uncultured Lyngbya sp.
ACTTTTTGATTAAAATCAGCTAACCGCTTAGCCGCAGCCAGCATTAACGCCACTGCGTGTTCAGCAACTGAGGCTCCCGTAAAGCCTGGGGTATTGAGTACTTTAATATTATGCTGTTGGCAATAGGCTTTATCAATATAGTCTGTGCCTGTAGTAATCGTAATAATCAGTTCTAGCTTCGGCAGTTTTTGTAAGTTAGCCGCACTCCAATCCATTAATGTGGTAATGAGGATCTCAGTATCGGGGTTATTGGCGATCGCTTCTTCTAATGAAAATCCTTCTGAATGATCCTGATACCACACCATAGCAATACCTGGAATGGAGTCAAAACAGGTTTCGGGATAAGGTTCCCGATTATTCACAAATAAACAGTTTTTTACCACCCTAGATTATCCTCTTATTTTGTTTTGTCTCGGGTTGACTTCATATCGCAGTCAAGTGGTGCGTCAAGTGACGCACCCTACAATCTTCATATCGGACTCAGTGAATTGGCTATTTACAACTTGGATATGTGGTGCGTCTGACAGACACACTCTACAATCTGGTTAATCTGATAACGTGCCATTGACTGAAAAAATCCAGTAATGACCATCAGCTTCAGTGCCTAGATAAGGCTGATCCATCCGGCAATCTACCAGATTGATTTTACCTTCAGATTGCAACTGTTTGTAATAACCTTCAAAGTCGTAGGTATTGTAATAAGTGGTTTTGGTACTCATGACAATGATTCCTCCTGGTTTTGTTACCTGTGCTAACCATTTAAGGGATTGAGGTTCAACAAAATCGAGGGCAAACACACCACAACAAACTGTGAGATCGTACTGTCCATGCAGAAAAAATGGTAGTGGATGGTTTAAGTCCTGCCATCCAATTAAGGTTTGGTAGGCTCCTGTTTTATGGGCTTCTACAATCATTCCCTGGGATAAATCCGTCCCATCAATATGCCGAAAACCCTCTTCTTGTAAGGCTTTACCGACTAATCCTGAACCACATCCGACATCAATCACTTTAAAATCTGGATTTGTTGGATCGATGGAAACTTTTCCACTGTTGACGATTTCCATTAAATAACCAACGATGTATTCTGGCCCATCATAGTTTCTGGCTGCAACATCTTGGTTATAGTCCGGTGCCCAGTTATCATAGCGTTCTTGGTGAGTCTGCATAATATTATCTTTAGCGATTTAGAGAACTATCAAAATGAGTGTGAAATATTCCTATTAATTTACTGATTAATTTACTGAGATTAGTCTTTGAGCTTTTGTGCTCTTAAACAATGGACTATCAATAATTAATTCACCCTCTTGCTGACAGACATTTAGCGCAAAAGTACTGTAAGAGTCGTAGTTCAAAATATCAATAAAGGGTTTAAGTTTTTGAACTCTATCTAAATCATAAGTTGAATCTGCTGCGATAAATCTCATCACAAAAGCTCTTCTCGTATTAATAGGACCCTCAGTTAATAAACAAGTCCGATGAATCACCTCCTTGTCCCACAAAAGTACATCGCCTAATTCAAAGTCATCCATTTCAGCCTGAGTTCTGAGAATTGTATCGACCTCAGGTGAGCTGACCATAAAATATTCTAAACGCTCCATTTCCTCTTTCGATGGGGCTGCATCTTTTGCTTGCAAGTCTTGTACATAAGAAGAAAGGATAGATGTATAGTCATACATAAATCTTCCAGAAAGTTTTTCCTTTGAGACATAACTCATTCCGCCTCCCTGTGCATTTGTATCTATCTGGGTTAAGGGAATCCAAAGGGTACAAGCAAAATCTTCTAATTGCTGGTAAACAAAACTTAATGTGTCAACGTGCCACTTGAAGCCTGGATTGGTGTTTTTTTCTATTTCAAACCCTAAGTGCTGAGCATAAAGTAACGAACATTGGCAAAATTTCGCTAATGTTGATTGAAATATGGGATGCTGAATGATTTCGAGGTCTTCATTGTTTTTCATGTCAAATTTATACTTGGAAAACATATATTCATCCGCTGTTTTTGGATCTTCAAGTTCCTGTTCTAATATTTTATCCAAACATTGTACGGCTTCGGGTGCAAGAAACCCTTTCAGCTTAACAAATCCTTTTTTTTGAAAATCAGCAATATCTTGCTCTGTTAATTTGAAGGATGAATTAATCATTTTACTTACAATTAAACTCCAATAATTTTGTCAGTAAATTATTACAAATGAGAGATAAATTCAATCATTTTTACAATTAAAAAATGAACTTTATTCCTCACTCAGATTTCCCGGAAAGGACTTGATCAGGGGTGGCTGCTTCTTGACCCGCGATGCGGCCAAACACTAAACATTCTGTAATGGCACATCCCCCTAAACGGCAGGCTCCGTGAATACCTCCTGTTACTTCTCCAGCGGCATATAGCCCGATAATGGGGTGTTCGTCTTTCCCCAATACCCGTGCGCGACCATCAATTTTAAGACCTCCCATCGTATAATGGACTTTAGGCCATAATCGCACCCCATAAAAAGGGGCAGTTAAGGGCTTAGCAGAATCCCGTATAAATTTACCAAATTCTGGGTCTTGATGCTGCTCGACAAAGGTATTATATTGACGGAGGGTTTGCTCAAGCGCCTCTACGGGAATCTGATATGCTTTTGCCAAAGACGATAGAGTATCAAACTTTTTCACAACTCCAACATCTAAATGAGGTTCGATATCAATCCCAGACGTTTGCATTCCTCCAGCATCAGCAATACCAACACAAGGATGACCGATTTCTAATAAGCGATCTGTCCACTTTTTGCGATCGCTCAGTTCATTAATAAAGCGTTTTCCAGTGACTGGGTCTACAGCTAATCCATAAGCTAGCACTGTATAGCTGGCAAATAGAGGAGCAATACCATAGCCGGTTTCATCTGGAGAGACCCAGGGAGCAAGCTGAATTTGATCCAAATCAAGGCACTCAGCACCAATTCTGATGGCTTCTATTAAAGCGGATGCGCTGGTATTGGGAACATTAGTATGATCCAAATTTGGGGGAAGATGGGGAGCGTATTGTTGCCGAAAAGCGGTATCTCCGGAAAAGCCGCCTGTGGCTAAAACAACTCCCTGGTTAACCTTAATTTGCTGGGTGGGAGCCGATGGCTGGGTAGTTTGCACTTCTACTCCTGTAAGGATCTTATTAGTATCAGTCTGGGAGTTTACCAATAATTTACTCAGGCAAGTTTGGGTTCTAATTTCTACCCCAAGTTCTTTGGCTTTCGTCAACAGTGCAGTAATCATAGCACCCCCTGACACATCTTCTGGGGTATAGTTACGAGGGACGGAATGCCCCCCATACTGATCGACTCGATCCTTGAATTTCACACCCAGTTCATTCGTAAGCCACTCAAAAGTGGGGTAGGATTGCTCAATCACCTGGTCAACCAAGAGCGGATTATTTCTGTTTTCTCCGGCTTGACACATATCCGATTTCAACAGAGTCAAACTATCTGGGATGCCTTCTCTAGCTTGAATTGGAGAACCCACAACGGTCACAGTCCCGCCACTAATGATGGAGTTACCGCCGATATGGTTTTCCTTCTCCAACAAGATGACGGATGCGCCCGCTTCAGCCGCTGCGATCGCCGCACTCAGACCGGCAAAGCCACTGCCAACCACAACAACATCAGCGATCGCGTTGTTAGTATGAGCCATGTCATTCACTCGGTTGCTCTCAATATATAACTTTTGCCCAACGTTTTGCGGCATGACCTGCACTGACTACTGCACTCTTTCTCAGGGGTGGCTGTCGGGAGATCTCTGAATCTAGCACATAGCTTGCCAACCGGGTTAAACCGGTTTCAATTTGATGGGAAGGGCAGGCAAAATTTAATCGTAAAAAAGCATGATCGTGTGGATGAAAATCAATCCCCGGAGAGGAACTGAGGGCATAATTCTGAGCTAGATGTCGCGATATTTCCATGGCATCTCGTTGGGTCTGCGCCACATCTATTAGCGCAAAGAAGCCAGCTTGAGGGTGAGTCAGTTGTTTTAATCCCAGGCGTTTGGCTGTACGTTCAAATAGCAACCAATTGTCGCGCAACATCTCTCGGTGTTTACTGACCAATTCATCCCAATGTTGCATCAAGTTTTCCGCTATCAGTTGGCTGGGTAAACTGGTACACATATTGAGAACGGCTTTGACGTTGGTCATTGATTCCACCTGGGATTCCGGTACAATCAAGTATCCTACACGCAAACCTGCAATTGCTAAAGATTTGGATAGACTGCTAATGATTAAATGATCTTCTGAAAAACGAATGGCACTGGGAATGGTTTCATCGTTGAGGGGTAAGGCTTGGTAGACTTCATCAAAAATCACCGGAACACCTAAATTGGCGATCGCGTCTATCTGATGGTCTTGCAAAAATGTACCATATGGATTGCTGGGTGAATTGATTACAATTGCTTTGGTTTTACTTGAGATCTGGTGGGGCAATTGTTCAATATCAATGCAGTAGTCGTCTGTCATGGGCGCTAAACGACAATTTACCCCAAAAATCTTAGCCAATACGCTATAAGCCGGATAGCAAGCTTCAGGTAAGATGATTTCATCTCCTTTATTCAGCAGCATTGCAAATGCAAGGGTCAGCGCACCCGAAGCACCGTTGGTAATGCAAACCCGCTCAGGGGAGAGATCGTAATCAAATTTTTCTTGATAGTAGCGGCAGATGGAGAAACGCAAACTGTCAATCCCATTGATATTGCCGTACCCGATGTGGTTAGCGAGCAGTGTATTATCGAGATTGACATTGACATGATCGAAGGGGTTAAAGGAAGACATTCCCTTGCCAAAGTTGATAGGCTCTAGTCCTTGATGATTGGCGCGATCAAAAACCTCCATAATGATGTCCATTGCCAGGGGCGGATATGATACGTCACTTTCATGCATTATTTTTAATGTTTGTAAGCTTACTGTTCAGTGGGTTTAATCCATACTGTTAGGGATTACCCACTCTGTTCAACAGAAAAAAAGAGTTCTCTACTGCTATGCATCCACCACAGTTAAATTCATTGACAACGTTCAGCAATGCTTCATCAGCTCTAAAACGGAATCAATTTCTTTATAATGCTGACGGGGAAGTTTGTCTACTTTATCTTTGAGAGTGTCTGGATATTTTTCTAGGAGTTGCTCGCACCAAACGGGATCGATATTTTTGGCAGCCAGCCATTGATAACGTTGACGTGTTAAAGCGTCAGGATGCCTCAAAGACAAATGTTTTTGGCAAAAATCTGTGACTTCGGCTTTAATTGACTGCCCAACCGATTGCAAATTATGGTGATCCAGATACCCACCCAATGGTGTGTTCCCTCCAGCTAAGCCAAAGCTATTTAACGTCACATCAATCCAATCACAACCCTGGCTAAAAGCTTGATTAGAGTTCTCAATCGCATATCCTAACGTATCGTGGGCATGAAACCCTAAAGATTGTGGGCAGATCTCTCTGGCTAATGCCATCATGTCTTTAACTTCATGAGGATAAAGTGCCCCTCTAGAGTCTGCTAGATAGACAATATCTACATTTTTTGATGGGGCAATGGCTCTCAGCAGATACTCAATTTCTTCCAGAGAATAGGATGAAGCACAGATTATATTTAAGCTGATTTGGATAGAGCTGGATTGTTTTTTAACAGCATTCGCGATTTCTAATGCTTTATCGACTAGCTCGGCGGTACAGGGCATCCGCAATAGCGAGATATGGTCTAATTTGTCCGCGACTGCTGCCTGCCAGTTATCCTCAGCTGGATTAAGCATACAGACTAGAGACATCTCAGGATATAACTGTTGAATTTCTGCTAAAAACTCTTTTGGGCAACCATTGACTGGGGATGTACTTCGCTCGGGGGTTCGTAGAAAACCGACCTCAACTTGACTTAATCCCTGATCTTGTAAAAAATTCAATACACGTTTGCTTTCCTCTACTGAAAATTGCCAGCGATTTAAATAACCCCCATCCCTAAGGGTGACATCTAGAATGTTACTGAATGTAACCTTTCGCTCTAAATATTTAGGTGATTGTAAGCTTTGCATTTTTGATGATTAATATTCTCTAACTTGCCGGAATATGAGCAAGTACTACCTCAAAATATTTCGACAAGTTATCTAGGCAGACTTTAACAGCCCATACATAACATAAATTGACACTCTATACAAATCAAAATTTATGATAAGTTATATTAATTGTCAAATTCATGAAAATTTAGGATTTTAAATCGGTTATGGCTAACTGGGAGTGGAAAGGGTTCGCACTTTAATCTCCTGATAAAATTCTTCTTGAGCCAATTCTACTTTTGATTGAGCCGAAAGTAACAATAATCCCCAAAAGACTCCGACTCGATGAGATCGTTGCCCTTTTGAATGTTCTGTTGCCGCTGCCATCTCTGGCTCGGCTTGAATCGTATCACACCAGATTTGTAATAACTGTTCCAATTCTAACCATTCTTGGTTTGATGAGAATTCAGACTGCTTGAGTAATTGATCGAGTTTGTCTGCCATTTCAGTTAAGTTTTCTTGATGAGCCAGTTCTGCGATCGCGGCGGCGGCTTCTTTAGATTTGGCTTTGGTGCGGCGACGACGGGGACGAGTTTGATGATCGGCAATCACATCCGCCATCAATTTTAGTTGCTCGATTAATTCCGGCAGGGTGACCCGTCGCTTCTGGGGAACTTTGGCAACGGCACGACGACGCAACTGACGTTCAAGATTTTGGGGACGTAAGTAGGTGAGTCCGTTTTCATCACCTTCAAACAATTCAACCGCGTTCTCAAGTTCGGCTTCGTCCGTTTCCGTTTCTAATGCGGTTAAACTATCAGATTTTAACAATACTAACATCGCTGCATACAAAAAAGCTTGACCCGACTGAGACAGTTCTGTAAATTGATTGTCTGAGGTTGCAGCGGTTGTGGGGGTGAGCCTGCTGAGATAACGATCGATCACGTCAATGACCTGAACATCCCAAGGATCAATTTCTCCTTGTTTGGCTAAATCAATCAGCAGTTCAATTCCTTCTGATAAGCTAGCTGAAGCAGTTTGTGGGACATCAACAATCATTAAAATTTTAACCTTGTCGTTTGATTGATTTGGATTTATGTCAGTTTGTTATTAATTCCGACGGGAATAATATTTTCACTATACAGTAAATGCCGGAAATCGAGGAAATGAAGAGTTATACATCAGGATTTATTCGTATTTGTACCATAAAAATTAAGCAGACTTCAATACTGTTTAGACTTTTTGATGTTTCCCAGGTAAATAACTTTTGCTGACAAAAAGACGGGTCACCATTTCTGTACGAGATGAAACCTCAAGCTTGCGAAAGATTCGTTTTAATGCTTGTTTCACTGAATTTTCAGTAATCCAAAGTTCAGCCCCAACTTCTGCATTTGTTTTGCCAAAAGCCACCCATTCAGCAATTTGGATTTCACGAGGAGTCAAACACTCTATACCTGGGAGTTGAGATTGGCTTACCTCAGACGATATGCTATTGCATTCCGCGCTTGCTACGCTCTGCCAAGGCGATCGCACTGTTACAACCCAAGTGGATAAATGTAGACAAACTGCGCTCAAATCCACTAAATCTTGCCGATCAAAAGCAGGCATTCCTTGTGTACGGGTAAAGCCAACTGCACCCACTAATTCTCCGTTACTGACAACAGGGCCGACCATAACGTGTCTGTGATCGGGGCGAGGACAAATGAGTTTCCAGGCTTTAGGAGATAAAACTATTGCATCGTGAATGGGAGCATGACGTTCAACTAAATAGCGCACAATTGGATTGTGTTCAGGACTGAGAGCATTTTTAAATACTTTTTGAAGATTACTATCGACTGAGGTAATTTGATCAAAGAAAAAGATTCCGCCTCGTGTTGCTGAAAAATAGTCACTAAATTGTGTTGAAATTTTAACTTTCAACTCTTGCTCGTTTTCACTTTGAGTGATGCTTAGAAATAATGATTTCAAAACTACCATAATTAATAAAGTGTACCCGATTGAGGACTAGGCATTGTGATGATGTTTATTTTATCTTAGCTTTAATGTTATCGCAGGAGAAAACCAATGTTTCAATATGCTCATCCTGAAGTCCTTGTCGATACACAATGGCTTGCCCTCAACCTCAATAACCCTAACGTTCGTATCGTTGAAGTTGATATGAGTCCAGAAGTTTATCAACAGGCTCATATTCCGGGTGCAGTTTTTTGGAATCTCTTGACAGATTTATTACAACCTGATCGGCGAATTAACTTTAATCCAACTACAATGGAAAAAATACTTTCAAATTCTGGTATTACTCCGAATACAACTATCGTTGCTTATGGGAGTTATCCTGGGATTGGAGCCTGGATTTTCTGGCTATTGAACGTATTCGGACATCAAAATATACGAGTCTTAAATGGAGGATATCAGAAATGGAAAGCCGAAGGTTATCCTGTAACAACAGAGTGTTCTAATTTCACCCCAACTCAATACAAAGTGCAAACGATTGATAATAGTTTACGAGCATTTAAACAGGATGTTAAAGCATTTATTCGTCAAAAAAATAGTGTTTTGCTAGATGTTCGTACGGCTCAAGAGTATGGTGGCGAATGGTTTTTTGATCGGCCACCCGAAGCTACAGAAATAGCCGGACATATTCCCAGTGCAGTGCATATTGAACATTTACTTGCTTTTCAAGCCGATGGTACTTTTAAACCGGTGAATGAACTGCAAGCACTCTATGAAAGTCAGGGAATTACGGTTAACCAAAATGTAATTACTTATTGTGCAATTGGCGCTCGTTCAGGATGTATCTGGTTTATTTTAAAGTATTTACTGGGTTATCAGAATGTGCGAAACTATGACGGTTCATGGAATGAATGGAGCAAAATTTATGAACTAGAGTTTGAGAAATAACAAGGCTTAATGGGAGGCAAGTCACTCTGAAGTGCGACGGGGATCTCAAAAGAGATATATTAGTTTTTGAAGTCGGAACTTCACCCTGGATAACACAATAACAGAGTTGTTCTATCCCATATTCCGCACTTCAATTTTAAGTGTTTATAATTGCACAAAGGATTTGAAGAATCATGATAAAAAACTTGAAATACAATCTCAATAATCAGGACAATTACAGTATATTTTGGCAATATAGATTAATAAATTCACGATTAAATTAAAAAGTAAAAATTATCCCTCTCTCAATCTTATCAATTTTCCTCTTTGATTTGATACAAAGCTTTTTGTTGTTTTTGTCACAGTTTCAATTTATTTTATTTATTCTAAAGTGAATAATTTGAGTTTGTTCTGAATTTTTTTCAGTTGGTATCCTGCTGTCTGGGGAGGGTAAAACTCTTGCTTATTTAATGGTTTTAACTGTTTCTCTATAAAATTTTCTTTTTGCTGGATAGGCTAGAGAGAGACTTTAGGTTTATTAATACTGATTTATTAATACTAATAGAAGTGATATAATCAAGCCCATCAATGTTGCTCAGTCGATGTGCTTAGAAAAACTTTGAGAGATTGCCAAAACGGATTCAAAACTGTTACAACAGAAGGGCACACGTTAACCGTGTACCCGACTCTGAACCTTGAAAACCAAATATTATAATGGCTTCTTTTAATGGGCGGTACTGGATTTGAACCAGTGACCTTCTGCTTGTAAGGCAGACACTCTACCGCTGAGTTAACCGCCCGTTTCTCAACACTAATTAGTAATTATAGCAGAAAACTGTAAAATGGGAACACTTATTACTAAAATTTTTTGGAGGAGCCAGCAAAGCCACTAATGCCCTCAAGTCGAACCCACGATCGGATTACGCTATGGAGTTTACCTGTAGTCGCTAGCTTGACCTATGTACAGACTCGTAACAGTCATCTGACACTGCTTGTCACAGGATCTTTTCTATTTAGTGGCCTCATGTTTGGGCCAGATTTAGATATTTATTCCCATCAGTTTCTCCGTTGGGGTTGGTTACGATGGCTCTGGCTTCCGTATCAAAAAAGCTTGCGGCATCGTTGTTTTTTATCTCATGGCCCATTTATTGGCACAGCAATCCGGTTATTGTATTTAGGTGGTTGGTTGCTTGTATTGTGCTTAACTGGATATTTATTCTTTGGCCAGTTGTGGGAAATTGAGCTGAATTTAGAAACAGAGATCAAAGGGGCTTTAATTGGGTTAGCCAATAATTTTCGGGAAGGGCTAGCGATTTATGTGGGTTTAGAATTAGGGGCAATGAGTCATTACCTAGCGGACTGGATTAATTCTCACTACAAACAACTGCGAAAAAAGGATTGGAGCAAGATTTTTGCTGAATTGGGAATACCACTGCCATTAAATCATCAAAAATCACGGAGTACTTCCAGTAAGCTTAAGACAAAAAAGAGAAGTAAAAAAAGTTGATTTTTTCTCGACTGTTGTCTTTTTTCTAAGACTACGCGCTATATTGAATTTTTTAAAAAATTAGCAATTTCGGACATTTTATTACTTTCTTCAAGAAGATACTTGAGAAAGGCTTGAGCAATCACAGATAATTGTTTACCGCTCAGATAAACTACATACCAACGTCGCCGAATTGGGAAATGATCTATATCTAAAATCCTTAACTCACCATGAATGCCTTCAGAAATTAGGGTATGTTTCGATAATACAGAAATCCCTAAACCTCCTGCAATTGCCTGTTTAATTGCTTCATTACTGCCTAATTCTAACCGAACAGACATTTGTATTTCGTGCTTTTTTAATAGAGCTTGAATGGCTTGTCGGGTTCCAGAACCTTGTTCACGCATAATAAAAGATTCTCCTTCAAGCTGTTGAATGGAGATATTGCGTTTCCCGACTAATCGATGATCTTGCCGAGCCACAACAACTAAGGGATTATCTAAGAAAGATTCTGCTTGTAAATCTATCCCTTCTGGGGGTTGACTCATAATATAGAGATCATCCCGATTGTCTTGCATTCGTTGGGTTAAGTCTTGATGGTTGTTGACTTGTAGGGAGATATCTACATTCGGATATTGCTGGCAAAACGAACCGAGTAACCGAGGGACAAAGTATTTAGCGGTGGTCACAGTTGCCAGATGCAAATGTCCTTGCTTTGCACCTTTTAAGTCTGCTACCTTCATTTCAAAATTATCAAGTTTGTCAAAGATATCTTGACAGGTTGTAAACAAAGCAGTGCCTGCTTCAGTCAGATAGAGCTGCTTGCCAATTTGCTCAAATAGTGATAAGCCCAACGACTGAGTCAGTTGCTTCACCTGGCTCGAAACCGTAGGCTGAGTAATCTCCAGCGCTTCAGCCGCCTTGGTAAAGCTTCCATAACGGGCAACCATCTCAAACACTCTTAACTGATGCAGGGTGGCTGGTATCACGGCTAACTCCTTTAATAAGTAAATGTAGCGATACGTTGCGATCGCAACACGCTACGCGATCGCCATCAGGATTTAAAATTTAATAAAGTATTTATTTTTTAACAATTTAGTGTATAGTCTTAACATAGACGAAATTCAATGAATTTTCAAATCAACATAGATTGATAACAATGGTATAGGCTCTGTCTCATTTTCAACAAAGACTTATGCAACTGACGAATCAAATCCACTTTAGAAACTTACGGGGTGATATATTTGGCGGTGTTACTGCTGCTGTAATTGCCCTACCGATGGCTCTTGCCTTCGGGGTTGCCTCTGGAGCGGGGGCAGCAGCGGGACTGTGGGGAGCGGTATTAGTCGGCTTCTTTGCGGCATTATTTGGGGGTACACCCACCTTAATTTCCGAGCCTACTGGCCCGATGACGGTGGTGATGACGGCTGTCATCGCGAGTATGATTGCCACTAACCCAGAAAACGGGATGGCGATGGCATTTACCGTCGTCATGATGGCTGGAATTTTTCAAATCATTTTTGGCACACTGCGGCTGGGCAAATACGTCACCATGATGCCCTACACAGTGATTTCCGGCTTTATGTCTGGGATTGGTTTTATTCTGATTTTCCTTCAGGTTGCACCATTCCTGGGGCAAGCCAGTCCGAAGGGTGGTGTGCTGGGAACAATCACCAATATTCCTAACTTGTTGCAAAATATCAACCCGATTGAAACCTTTTTAGGGATACTGACGGTTGCCATTCTGTTTTTCATGCCGGGCAAGATTAAGAAACTGATTCCCCCTCAGTTAATCGCATTGATTATCGGAACTTTAGTTTCCTTATTTTTCTTCCAAAATGCTGAAATTCGCCGCATTGGCGAGATTCCAATGGGTTTACCCTCTCTGGTACTCCCCACATTTTCAGGCCCTCAATTCAACGAAATGTTAATTGATGCGGTTGTGTTAGGGATGCTGGGATGTATTGACTCCCTACTGACTTCTGTGATTGCCGATAGTTTAACCCAAACACAACACAATTCAAATAAAGAATTACTGGGTCAAGGCTTAGGTAACCTAATCTCTGGACTGTGTGGCGGTTTACCCGGTGCGGGTGCAACCATGGGGACTGTAGTCAACATCCAAACAGGCGGTCGGACTGCGGTTTCTGGTTTAACTCGGGCCCTACTGTTACTAATTGTCGTCTTAGGGGCGGCTCAACTCACCGCACCCATTCCCATGGCGGTTTTAGCCGGGATTGCCCTCAAAGTCGGTATTGATATCATTGACTGGAAATTCCTCCAGCGTGCTCACAAACTCTCCCCCAAAGCAGCCGCAATTATGTACGGGGTAGTGTTGCTGACAGTATTCTATGACTTGATTATTGCAGTCGGTTTGGGCGTATTCATTGCCAATGTCTTAACCATTAGTAAGTTAGCCGATATCCAAGCAGACCAAGTTAAAGCCATTGATGCACATGACGATGATGGCTTGGTGAATAAAGAAGTTATCAGCTTGATGAAACAAGCCAATGGTCGGATTTTGTTACTGGATTTAGGTGGCCCCATGAGCTTCGGTGCAGCCAAAGCCATTACCCAACGTCAAAACATTATCGACAACTATCAAGCATTGGTAATTGACTTAAATCATGTGCCGATGTTAGGGGTGACTGCAACTCTGGCGTTAGAAAAAATGATTGACACCGCTTACAACAACGGCATGGATATTTACATTGCCGGCGGACAAGGAAAACTGAGAGAACGGCTCAAAAAGTTCAATATTCTAGAACGTGTTCCTCAAGGTCATCATGTCAAAACTCGAGTTACCGCTTTGCGCCGCGCATTAGCTAAGATTAATGGCCAGGAACTACAGCCTGAAGTTCCCACCATCGAAACAGTGGGTGAGTCTACTCTCTAAACTCAAGTTGTGATACTTTAATTCAAACGTTAGACAGTGAAAAAATCAGTGAGTAGGGATGGAGAAGGCTGAGTCAAGATTGATTTCAACCCTGAACCCATCCCTTTTAACAGGCAATTTTCCCGCTCGGTACAACAGAAATTGAACATTTTAGTACAAAATTAATGATACAAAATCTAACCTCTGGAATTTCATACCCATTACTTGCAGCCGCAACAGAAGCAGAAAATGGCCCGATTGTGTTAACGGGTGTTCTCCTCAGTTTAGTGGTGATTTATCTTGCCAGTAAACTTGGGGGAGAGTTATCGAAACGAATTGATTTACCCCCTGTCTTAGGTGAATTAGTCGGGGGTGTTGTGGTTGGGGTTTCCGCCTTGCATCTACTGGTTTTCCCTGAAAGTGGGGCCGGGGCTAGTGACTCTCTAGTGATGACGGCTTTGCAATGGATTAATAATCTCTCTCCTGAGGCAGTGGAGGAGATTTATCAAAGCCAAAGTGAGGTGGTTTCAGTCCTAGCCGAACTCGGTGTAATTATCTTACTGTTTGAAATTGGCTTAGAATCAGATTTACGAGAATTACAGGAAGTCGGTTATCAAGCCGCAGTGGTAGCTGTTGTCGGGGTCGTTGCTCCCTTTGTCGGCGGCACGGCTGGGCTGATGTTACTATTTAATGTGCCTGCAATTCCGGCGATTTTTGCGGGGGCTGCGTTGACTGCAACCAGTATTGGCATTACCTCAAAAGTTCTTTCTGAATTAGGACGACTTAAGTCTAGAGAAGGTCAAATTATTGTCGGGGCGGCAGTGATTGATGATGTTTTGGGGATTATTGTATTGGCAGTTGTCGCGAGTCTAGCTAAAACCGGTGAAGTAGATGTGATGAATGTCATCTATTTAATGATTAGTGCCACCGTCTTTCTTCTCGGTTCTATTCTGTTGGGTAAGTTTTTTAATAAAAGCTTTGTTGCTGTGGCTGAACTGCTACAAACTCGCGGACAATTAGTGATTCCAGCGTTTACCTTTGCCTTTATTATGGCATTCCTCGCCAATGCCATTCACCTAGAAGCCATTCTCGGGGCATTTGCAGCCGGGTTAGTCCTCGATGAAACCGATAAACGCAAAGAACTTGACCGGGAAGTGGTTCCCATTGCTGATATTTTAGTCCCGATTTTCTTCGTCAGTGTCGGGGCAAAAGCGGATTTAGGCGTACTTAATCCAACCACTCCAACCAACCGAGAAGGATTAGTGATTGCCGCGTTTCTAATGGTGATTGCAATTGTTGGTAAAGTGATTACAGGTTGGGCTGTGTTTGGTCAACCCGGCATTAACCGCTTTGCGATTGGAGTCGGGATGATTCCTCGGGGAGAAGTGGGATTAGTTTTTGCCGGAATTGGTTCAGCCAGTGGAGCCCTGAGTAAACCATTAGAAGCTGCTATTATTGTAATGGTTATTCTCACGACATTCCTCGCGCCACCATTTTTACGATTAGCTTTTAAAGGCAGTCCAGAATCAGAAACTTCGACTGCATCGTAATTGATTTTTCACAACACAAAATCAAATTCTCATACCTTGTAGGGTGCGTCAGTGACGCACCCTACTACTGTCTATAGGATATACTAAGCAGGAATACAACATTGCTAAAGGTCATTTGCAACAATAAAAAAATAACTAATCATTAATAACTAATAAAAAATCCAATTTTTATGGAAACTCTTCTACAATCTCTACCCAATAGCCCCATTGTTACCTTTACTATTTTAATTTTAGTTAGTTTAACCATTCCCCCAATTTTTGAAAAAATAAAATTACCTGGATTAGTCGGCTTATTAGTGGCGGGTGTAGCCCTCGGTTCAAATGGTTTAGGACTACTCAATTCCGACTCAGATGTGATGAAACTCTTTGCTGATATTGGCAAAATTTACTTAATGTTTGTCGCCGGCTTAGAAATAGATTTAGAAGAGTTTCGCCGCAAAAAAAATCGCTCATTAGGCTTTGGTATAGCGACTTTTGCTTTCCCCTTAATCACTGGAACAGCAGTTGGATTATTATTCGGTTTTGGTTGGAATGCTTCGATTTTAATCGGTTCATTACTGGCTTCTCATACTCTACTGGGCTATCCCATTGTCAACCGCTTAGGTGTTGTTAAAAATGAAGCAGTAACAGTCACCATTGGGGCAACTATTTTTACCGATATTGCCGCATTGTTAGTTTTAGCAATTTGTATTTCCATTCATGGCGGAGAATTTTCAGCCGCATCTTTAGTGATACAATTGGGGGCACTTGCTATTTATTCTGCAATTGTCCTAGTGGGTTTAAATCGGGCAGGAAAAGAATATTTTCGCCGCACAGGAGATGAACAAAGCAATCAGTTTTTGTTTGTTTTATTAGCCGTATTTTTAGCTTCTGTTGGTGCTCAGATTATCAATATTGATAAAATTGTAGGCGCTTTTTTAGCTGGACTCGCAGTCAATGATGTATTGGGACGTAGCCCGGTTGAAGAAAAAGTAGAGTTTGTCGGCAGTACTCTGTTTATTCCCTTTTTCTTTATTGACATGGGATTACTGATTGATATTCCGGCTTTTATTAATAGTTTTACTTCAGGTGCAGGACTGACAATAGGAATCGTTTTAGGATTAATTATTAGTAAATATTTGGCGGCTTTTGTTGTTCAATTACTTTATAAATATAACCCCAATGAAACTTTGACCATGTGGTCTCTTTCTTTACCTCAAGTTGCAGCGACATTAGCGGCGGCTGTAGCGGGTGTGCAAGCGGGATTACTCAATGATTCAGTCTTCAATAGTATCATTGTATTGATGTTAGTGACTGCAATTCTTGGCCCGGTGTTAACGGCACAATTTGCCCGTAAATTACCGATTTCTAAAGTCAGTACAGAACCCGTTGCAGAAGAGTCCTTATTTCGCCCTGAACTATTAGAAAATATTCCGGCTGAATTATTAGAAGGTATTCCCAACGTTATAGATATTCCTTTTACCGTATTAGTTCCTATTGCAAATCCTTTATCTCAACGATATTTAATAGAAATGGGTGCAATAATAGCCCATCATGAATCCGGAATTGTAGTCCCATTATCCATTGCTCAATCCCATGTTCACATGGATGAACCTCAGCTTGATTTAGCATTACAACAAAGTGAACGGTTATTAGACCGAGCCATTGAAGTGGCGAAAGAATTTAAAGTTGAAGCTAAAGCTAAGATTCGGATTGATGATGATGTTGCAGAAGGCATTAGTCGGGCGGCTCGGGAACAAAATGCTAACTTAGTTGTCATGGGTTGGAATAGCTCAAATACGAGCATCAGAGCCCGATTATTTGGTAATTTAATTGATGATGTTTTTTGGTCTTCTCATTGTCCTGTCGCCGTCGTTCGGTTACTGGATGAACCGGTTAATATCCGTCGGATTTTAGTCCCAATTAAAAACTTAAGTCCTCAAGCCATTCAAACGGTACAATTTGCTCAGTTATTTGCTGATAGTAACCAAGCTAAAATAGCATTATTACACATTTGCGATCGCGCCACGTCTCGCGAACAAATTCAACAATTTGAAGCAGATTTAGGGGCAATTTTAGTCAATTCTGGCCCTCAAGTGCCAACGAAAATTAAAACGGTTGCCTATGATAATGCCGCCAAAGTGATTCTCCGCGCCGCTCGATCATTTGATATGGTGGTTTTACGCTCACTCCGTCGTCGTACCGCTGGCGGACTGGCGGTTAGTAATGTCACCACAGCAGTGATTAAACGATTAACTTGTTCCATTGTATTATTCGGTGAACCTCATTCTTAATGTAAGAGATCTCAAGGGAATATAACCTGCGAGTTAAGTCCAGAGGCATTAAATCAAATATTTTCACCACAGCTACAGATTGTACTTAATCAGCTAGATTGAGGATAAGTTGGAATTCCTCAATTAAGTTTTCATCACCCCGCCCACTACAGAAGCGGAGATTTTCGCATTCAGAAAAATATTGGTACTATAGTTCATGGGTGCTATCTACTAAAATCTTTTTTATTAGTCTGAATAGCTCACAGAATAAAAGCCTAGAAAATCAACTGAAACAAAAATACCTGAATCTTAAAAATTTTAACAATGACAGAACTTAATCAAACACCCGATCATCAAGCAAAACAACCGAGATCCAATCATTTAAATCCTTTGCCTAATCAACAACAAATTTCTATTTCAGAAAATGAGCCAGTCAATTCACAAAACTACCCAGAAAACCATTCAATTAAAACAACAAGTTTTCTCCATACTTTCATTAATATTTCATGGGCTGAGTTCATTAAAAAACTCTTATCAATCAATAAGGTAAACCTAGTTTTTACGAATATTATTCTAGCTTTTGTTGCTGGCTTCGGGGGGATGAATATTGCTAGAGTCTTAGGAAATAAATCCTCAGATATGATCGCACCCGATGAAATTTGTAAAGAGTTAAACACTGAGCTAGTGGTGAAAGAGGTTAATGTTATATCTTCTCCTTCTGATGCTAATGTGGATAATGTAAAATTTGGTTGTGAATATATTACTCAAACTGGAGAAAAACAGACAGTTTATATAAAAATTAATGCTTTAGACGAGGTTAAACACAATTATCAACAAATTCCGATAGAAGAAAAACATCTCCATGTACTATGTGGTGATTCTCGTCTGTATTTACCGAAACTCCAAGAGAAGGGATATTCAGAATATGAGTATAATTTTATAGATGAAGGGGCGGTGTTATTAGAAGGTGAAAGCATTCAAAGTCTATATCCGGTGTTCCGTTGGGTCTGTCAATACGAATTAACAGAAAAAATTCCAGATAATAGCTCGAACATAGACAATAATAACGAACTAAAGTTTGGGAACGCATCGTCTACCATTGTTAGAACAGGTATTGATATGGATAATGATTTATGCAGACGAAAGTATAAACAGCAGAATCTGATCAAAGCATCCTATCACGATCACACCGATCCACATTCGTGGTATTGTACTAACACTGAATTTAACTTACGTTAAGAATTACACACTTTTCCCCACCGTTAAACGTTGTTCAATCTTGTTTGAATTGACTAGATATGCCATTCAGTTAATTAGTGATGCTCTCATCACTTTGATTCAGTCAAATAACAATAGAGATATTCTATTTATTCAGATGTCTCTCCACTCATAGAACTAATCCAATTTAATATTTCTTGATTGACTTTTTCCGGACATTCATCATGGGGACAGTGACCCGCTTCATCTAATTCTACTAATTTTAGATTCGGATTGTATTCTAAATATTTTCTCGGGTTAGCCAGTTGGATTGGAATGAGTCGATCTTGTTTTCCCCAAATTAATAAAATTGGAATTGTGAGATTTGGTAAAACCGTTTTAACCGCAGGCCCCAGACGAGGACTACCCATAGCACTAAATAGCCGAGAAAATGCTTGTGCCGCTCGGCGATCGCGCGCTGGCAGTGATAAAATTTCCACTAACTCATCTGTAATCGCATCGGGATTGTGATAAGCCAATTTGACCCAACGACGAATGACAGCCGGACGGCGTACAAGGTAGAACAGAGGTTGGAGGATAGGGGGAGAAGCCACGAAACTTTGAACCTGATCGACGATGGGAACAAGCCAAGGGGGCATTGCTTCAGTTTGAACCCCCGGATCGGGTAAACTAATCATGACTAATCCTGCCGCCAGCTTTGGACGTTCAGCCGCAGCCACCAAACTAACCAACGACCCAATAGAATTACCAATTAAAATCGCCGGTTGACCGATGAAAGTTTGCCAAAAATCATCAACTAGATCGACCCACAGCGCTACATTATAAGCCGCGATCGCTTTTTCAGAAGCCCCAAATCCCAATAAATCTAAGGCATAAACCGTATGGTGTTGACTGAGTTGTTCTAGATTTTGTCGCCAATGACCGATAGAAGTTCCAAATCCATGGAGTAAAATAATCGGATCGTGATTCGGTTTGCTGGGTTGAGGCGATACGGCTGATGCCACGCTACGCGATCGCAGATAAGTATAACGAATTCGCCAACCGCGCCAGACCCAATCTCGTTGTTGACCAATACGCATGCGCCAATGTAGTGTCACGACTCTAGGGGCTGCCAAATGCCTAAAAAATGTTACGTTTCTTGTATTTCATCATAGCGTTTCTAGAATTTAAGTTAAATCCCTGCCGAAATCCGATCAGAATGAGTAAAATATTGTAAGTATACAGACCTGACAAAATTTGTTAGTCAACTGCCTATATAATTTGATTTGAATGCCTAAATTTCCTGTAACCGATAAACGAAAACGCAACTTACCTCAGATCAATGACAATATCCGATTTCCTAAAATTCGGGCAATCGACAGTGATGGAACCCAGTTAGGTGTTATTTCCCCCAGAGAAGCCTTAGAAATTGCTGAAGAACGGGAACTTGATCTGGTATTGGTCAGTGATAAGGCTGATCCACCAGTTTGCCGAATCATGGACTACGGGAAATACAAGTTTGAGCAAGAGAAGAAAGCGCGAGAAGCCAAGAAAAAACAGCATACCGCTGATGTGAAAGAAGTAAAAATGCGCTATAAAATTGGTGACAGTGACTATCAAGTCCGAGTCAACCAAGCAAAACGTTTTCTCAAGTCCGGCGATAAAGTCAAAGCTACAATTATGTTCAGAGGCCGGGAAATTCAACACCGAGGTCTCGCTCAAGAACTGTTAACCCGGATGGCAGACGATCTGCAAGAGATGGCCGAAGTTCAACAAGCCCCCAAACAAGAAGGGCGAACCATTATGATGTTGCTGTCTCCCAAGAAAGAAGGCAAGTAAGTTCATTCGATAATTTTCATAGAGACAGAGAGAGAGGAAATGTTCTGTAACAGGGGTTCAACTCCTTAATGTTCTACCCTCTTTCTCTTTTTGTTGACCCTCTTTTGATGCAATCCTACAAGCGACTAGAATGAGTCCGGCAAATCCGGCCGAATTGCGATCAATTAACAATTATTTGTGACCAATGGCGAAGTATTTCCTAAAATAGGGAATATGTGATTTATGAGGGGTCTCAATACTGCATGGAAAAGCCAATTCGTTCCCTAGCAGTTGGACAAGGGGTGCTGCGGTGGCTAAATTTACGGCCAGAAGAGGTAGAACGCACCCTCTTGATGTTTGCCATGTATACCCTCACTTCAATTGGGTTAATTTGGCTAGAACTCAGCACAGTAGGTTTATTCCTCGATCAATACGGCACGGATAAACTGCCTTGGATCTATATTGCCAGTGCTGTGATTGGTTCGGGTTTAGGAGTAGTCTACTCTTGGTTACAAAAGATTCTACCTCTACGGCGGGTGATTGTGGTCATCCTGTTACTGATGGCAATTCCCCTATTCCTGTTTCGCTTCGGAATTGGCTTACAATTTCGGATCATGGGCTTGAGTCTGGAATTTCTCATCCTGTTTTTTATGTGGTTGTGGGTAGAAGCCTCTTATCTCCTCAATGACCTCAATACTTCCATTACTTCCAACCAATTATTCAATATTCGAGAAATTAAACGGACTTATCCCATTGTCAGCAGTGGTTTTCTTGTCGCCGGAATTGTCAGCGGGTTTTCTCTGCCATTGATCTTAAGAGTGGTTGGACTGAACAATGTCACTCTATTATCTGGGTTAATGCTGGGGGGAGGGGCATTGATTTTGTTTTACCTGTCTCAAAGCTACGAACAATCCTTTCCTGATACCTCTCGTTGGACTCCAGAAGATGAACAGCCGGAGTTTAGTAGTCGTAACCTCAAAGGACCCCTGCAAGGCTATGTGATTCCCCTGGTTGCCTTCTTTGTCATGGCTGAAGTGTTGTATGTTTTAGTCGATTTTCAATTCTTCAGTCAGCTAGAATTTCAAAATGAAGCCAACGGTGCCAGCAGCATTGTCAGCTTTCTGGGGGTGTTTGAGGGCATCCTGAGTACATTTCAAGTCACAACTCAGTGGTTTGCTTCCAGTCGCCTGGTAGAAAGGGCTGGAGTGTTTGTTACGGCAATGATTTTACCCATCGGCATTGCTGGCTTAGGAATATGTTCCTTAGTGGGAAATGTGACGGGATTATTTTCTATATTCTTAGGATTTATCATCCTACGCTTTTTGGATGAACTGTTTCACTACACTTTAATTGAAACCACTGGCGCTGTTCTGTTTCAACCCCTACCGGATAATACCCGTAGCGATATTCAAACCCTGGTAAATGGAGTGTTTGAACCCCTCTCGACAGGCGCGTCTGGGATATTGATTCTAGCCCTTCTAGCACTCAGTCAGTGGCTAATTCCGACTCAAAGCGACACCGTATTCCGACAATATCAAAGTTTAATCTTCGTTGGGGCAATTGTGCTGTTGGCTGGGGTCTGGATGGCGGTGGTGTGGGCAATTCGCTCTCAATATGTTACCTTACTGGTTCGTAGTGCCGAACGGGGACGGCTGGGAACAACAGATATTGATATGCGGGCGCTGAAACGATCTGTGGTAGAAACCCTGAAAAAACCGAAACCAGAAGCAGATAAGCGGTCTTGTATTGAATTACTGAGTAAATTTGATCCGAAAAATATTGGTGAAACCCTAGTACCGCTGTTAGAGGATCTCTCCCCCACCCTACAGCGCCAAAGTTTGGAAACGATGCTGGATCATCCCAATCCCGCTTACCTGGAACAAATGCGTTCCTTTTCTCGCAAACCTTTGCCGCCAGAAGTACTTGCCCTGGCACTGCGTTATGTTTGGCTCACCGAATCTACCCCAGATATTAATCAACTCCGTCCCTATCTTCAACCGCAAGTAGACCCAGTGGTGCGGGGAACAGCGGCTGCCTTAATTATGCGTCGGGGCGATCGCGAACAAAAGGCCGCCGCCACTAATGTGATTCGTCGCATGATTACCGCCCCAGAAGAACGAGAACGAGTCATGGGCACCCGTGCTATGGGGGAAGCCGATTACTTACAGGGATTACGACTGTATTTAAATGATTTATTACAAGATGAATCCTTGCGAGTGCGCTGTGCTTTACTAGATGTAATTGCCGCAACCCACATGGAGGAGTATTATCCCTCTTTGTTGCGGGCGCTATCCTATCGCTCTACCCGTGAAGCGGCGCGTCAAGCATTGGTGAGATTGGGTAATGAGGCTATTCCCTTATTGGTAGAAGTGGCACAAGATATTTATAAACCTGACTTAGTGCGACTGCAAGCTTGGAACGCGATTGGTGAAATTGGCAGTTTAGAAGCCCTCGATACCTTAATTAATCACTTGATGAGTTCTTGGGGTAGTACCCGACGCAGTATTTTACGAATTCTACTAAAAATTCCCGAGGATGTGGGAATTGAAGGGGTGTTAGATCGCATTGGTCGCAGTGGCTTAGAAGCCTTAATTGAACAAGAATTGATGTTCATGGGTCAAATTTATGCCGCTTTAATTGATTTATCCTTAGAATCTGAGTCGGACTCGATGCTGACTGGGGAAATTTTAGATTGGCAAAACGATCAAATTGACGACCATTCTTCCTCTCAGTTTCTGCGTCGTGCTTTGCGTAGCATGGAACTGGATGCAGTCGATCGCTGTTTTCTACTGATGAAGTTTTTGTATCCTCTCAATTCGATCCAAGCTGCTGCCTTTAACATCCAGTCCAATGCTCTCTCTAGTTTGGCGCGGGGATTAGAAATCTTAGATAATACCGTTGATATCCGTAGTAAGCGATCGCTGATTACTCTGCTTGACCGTCGTCCCCTGCTCGAAAAATTAGAGTTTTTAACCCCTTTAATGGTCTATCAACCCCTTCCGCCGAGCGATCGCTTGCGTCAATTGCTGGAGTTGCGTCACTTCCTTTCAGACTGGGGGTTAGCTTGCTGTTTTCATCTGGCGAGGACTTCTCGCTGGAGTCTAACAGCAGAACAAACCTTGATGTGTCTTCGTCATCCCACAGGCTTTGTCCGCGAGGCTGTACTGTCTTATTTGAAGGTCGCTTCACAACAGGCTTTGGTAGAATTATTGCCAATGCTACAAACCGATCCCGACCCTCTGGTGGCCTCCCAAGTCAAGCAGTTAATGGCTGAGTTAGGACTGGAAAATACCAAATCTGTTTAGATTAGACAATGCTACAAATTGAGTCAGCCTTTCATTTTTTCCCTGTTGAAAATCAACTCAAACTTTTAGTTTTAAATTCAAACAATGTTAACCAGTGTTGAACGTTTATTATTTGTCCGAGGAGTCCCGATTTTTGCCGAGTTACGGGATGATTTCTTAGTTCGTTTAGCCTCAGTGATGGATGAGTTATCTTTTCCGGCTCATCATAACATCGTCACCCAAGGACAAGAAGGCCGCTCACTGTATATTGTCGTATATGGGCGGGTACGGGTTCATCTCGGCGATCGCGATTTGACACAACTGGGAGAAGGGGCCTGTTTTGGAGAAATGTCGTTATTTGATGCTGAACCCCGGTCTGCTTCAGTGACCACGTTAGAGCCTTGTATTTGTCTGATGTTGACTCAAATGCAACTCTATGATGCAATTGATGAAACTCCTGGTATTGCGATTAATATTATTCGGATGTTATCCCGTCGGGTACGAGAATTGAATCAAAAACTGAATGCAAAAGTAACGACGACTACCCCTGAGTCGGCAAAATTAACAGAAGTTCCCTCCGGTAAAACTTAAGACTTAATCTTAATAGAATGAGTTTAATTGTTTTTGGTAGTTTAAACATGGATTTAGTGGCACAAACGCCACGTTTACCGACTCCTGGGGAAACCGTTCAAGGTCAGTGTTTTTTCACTTCTCCGGGGGGAAAAGGTGCAAATCAAGCGGTAGCAGCGGCACGTTTAGGTGCAACCACTTATTTAGTGGGACGAGTTGGGAATGATGCATTTGCTGATGAATTGCTCACCGGTTTAAAGGCTGATTCTGTTGATACGCAGCAGGTTTTAGTCGAGAGTCAAACTCATTCCGGTGTGGCAATGATTACAGTTAATCAAAGTAGTGAAAATACAATTATTGTTATTGCTGGGGCTAATGGAAATGTCGCTCAAACAGATGTTCAACGAGTTATTCCTTTGTTTTCTCAAGCCACGGCGTTATTATTACAATTAGAAGTTCCTCTTTCTGCAATTATTGCTGCAGCGAAAGCGGCTAGAAATGCTGGAATTCAAGTGATTTTAGATCCGGCTCCGGCTCCGGATCATTTACCGGATGAATTGTATGGTTTAATTGATATTATTACACCCAATGAAACCGAAGCCCAGCGGTTAACCGGAATTGAAATAACGGATGAAACAATGGCTCGCAAAGCAGCGGAAGTATTGCTGAGTCGGGGTGTAAAAACGGCTGTGATTAAGTTGGGAGCAAGAGGTGTTTTTTGTCTGAATTCATCTCAACAGTTTTATGTTGAACCCTTTCCGGTTCAGGCGATTGACACAGTGGCTGCTGGAGATGCTTTTAATGGAGCAATGGCAACTGCCTTAGATCGGGATTTATCCCTGCGTGAAGCCGTAATTTGGGGCGCTGCTGCCGGAGCATTAGCCACTACAAAATCAGGGGCACAACCCGCTTTACCCCATTGGGAAATATTCTATCATTTTTTGCATCCATCTGCTTAATGATTCAGTTAACTTTATCGTCTTCTCTGCCTAGATTAAGAAATATTGCTAAACTATGATCCAGATATTATCGAGTGATTGATTATCACTACGGAGAACACATTATGGCTCATACAATTGTTACCAATACTTGTGAAGGTGTGGCGGATTGCGTTGAAGCTTGTCCGGTGGCTTGCATTCATCCAGGACCCGGAAAAAATACAATTGGAACAGATTGGTATTGGATTGATTTTGAGACTTGTATAGACTGTGGAATTTGCTTACAAGTTTGTCCTGTCAATGGCGCTATTGTAGCAGAAGAACGACCCGAATTACAACAAACTCCCCAATAATTTTTTGGTAATATCAATATCAACAATTACGCTATCAGATTTTGCTTTTTATTCCAATACTTTTACAGTATTATCTGATAAAAATATCGCTCTGATTTGTAAGGTTTTAGGGTAGTCAAAAACTACCCTAATTTGTTTGACTGCCTCAATGACAACTAATGAGTTAAAAATAACTGAATAATTGTCAACAATACTAAAACTTGCTCGGCTACTATTTCCTTATTTCATAATTAATGAACAGCAACTGCTCGTTTATACGCTTCATCCAATACCTCAGATAATGTCGGATGAGTATGAACAGAAAAGGCTAAGTTATGCACAGATTCCCGTTTAGCAATTGCATTCGCGGCTTCTTGAATTAAGTCAGAAGCGTGTAAGCCAAAGATATGAACTCCTAAAAGTTCGCCGTTATCTTTGCGATAAATAACTTTAGCAACTCCGTCTGTTTCCCCTTCAGCAATTGCTTTAGAATTACCTTTAAAATAGGTTTTTACCGAAGCCACTTCAAACCCTTCTTTTTCTCCTAATTCCTTTGCCGCCGGTTCAGTTAACCCAACATAACTAATTTCTGGATGGGTAAAAGCTGCCGCCGGAATACTAAGATAATCCACCTCACGAGTCCGCCCACATATCGTTTCAACCACTGCAATTCCTTGGGCAGAAGCAGCATGAGCTAACATCATTTTACCCGTTACATCCCCAATTGCCCATAAATTCGATACCGGTTCACCCCCCGATAATACAGCCAATTGATCGTTAACCGGAATAAAACCCCGTCGGTCAGTTTCAACCCCAACAGTTTCTAAACCCAAGTTTTTACTGTAAGGAATTCGCCCCGTTGCCACTAAACAAGCATCCACTTCTAGGACTTCTTCAATTTCCTTAGTTTTGGCATCTGCTAATTCTATCACCACCGGATCTCCTGGGGTAACTTTCATTGCCAACTTACCCACATAAGTCTCAATATCACGGGGCTTAATTAACGTCCGTTCAGCTAGTTTAGCAATATCTGGATCAAACGTCGGCATCAATTTATCTAAGGCTTCAATCATCGTGATTTCACACCCTAAAGCCGTATAAACATCAGAGAATTCTAAACCAATATAACCACTACCAATAATTGCGATCCATTGGGGTAATGAGTCTAATTTAATCGCTTCATCACTGGTAAAAACCGTCTTGTGATCAATTTCAATACCCGGAGGCACAAACGGAATTGAACCTGGGGCAAGAATAATATCTTTTGCCGTAATTTTTTTTTCCCCAGTTGCCGTTTCAACACTCACTTTTTGCTGGGCTGTTACTTTTCCCCAACCGTGAATCGTATCAACGTTTAACCGTTTTAAACTATTAGTTAAATCACCTCGTAATTTACTAACAATATTATCCGCATGATTGGCAATGGTTTGGCGGTCAAAACTAACTTGTCCCAGTTGAATACCTAAATTTTGTAGATGATGAGTATTCCGCAATTCTCGCACCCGTCCAGAGGCAGCTAACAAGGCTTTTGAGGGGATACAACCTCGGTTAACGCAGGTCCCCCCCATATCAGCCGCTTCGATAATGGCGGTTTTCAAACCACAGCTTACGGCATGAATGGCAGCCCCATGTCCGCCTACTCCTGCGCCTATAATAACTAAATCATAATCGAATTCACTCACAGTCGCTCTCCCGGTGCGTTTCACTCTGCATTATTGTGAACCAGAATGGGGACGTTCGACAAGGGGGAAGTCCGACTTCAAATCTGGAAAATTAACCCTACCCTAACCCGATCCTGATTAAAGGGAGGGGACAATATTGTAATCGATGTAATAATTCTCCCCATTGTTAAGGGGGAGTTAGAGGGGGTCTATACTTTGATATTAATTTAATTCTCCCCATTGTTAAGAGGGAGTTAGAGGGGGTCATTCCTATGACATTTAACCTAGTTAAGGCGCTAGAAAATCAACCCCACCCTAACCCTCCCCTGATTAAAGGGAGGGGACAATATTGTAATCTATGTAATCATTCTCCCCTTTGTTAAGGGGGAGTTGGAGGGAATCTATACTATGACATTGATTTAATTCTCCCCATTGTTAAGAGGGAGTTAGAGGGGGTCATTCCTATGACATTGATTTAATTCTCCCCATTGTTAAGGGGGAGTTAGAGGGAATCTATACTATGAATTTAATTCTCCCCATTGTTAAGGGGGAGTTAGAGGGGGTCGATACTATTACTTCTCCCTCAAGATCTTAATAGCTTCAATAATCCTTTGACAAACTCCTTCTAAATTGTCATATATTTCCTTATTTTGAAAACGCAAAAAAGTGATTTTAGCTGATTCAATAAACTGTTGCCGTTGTCGATCCCGTTCTTGAATTCCTGGCTGAAAATGACTGTCTCCATCAACTTCGATAGCTAATCTAATTTCTGGGCTATAAAAATCTATGACAAAGCGATCTACACTATACTGTCGTCGAAATTTACAGCCTTCAAGCTGACAACTTCTTAACTTTGACCACAGCAAACGTTCAGCTACAGGCATATTATTACGTAGTCGTTGTCTATTCTCTTTTTCAGAAGTTTTGTTATAAAGTTTAGTCATAGTGCGATCGCGTTGAGTTTCCTGTTGTTGCGATTAGGTTACCCCACCCTAGCCCTCCCCTTAGCAATGGGAGGGGACAAGATTTTTTGATCAGTTTAATCAATGTAATAGACAACAACTTTCTCTCTTAATTACCAGGGAGGGGACAAGAGTTATATGTCAGTTTAATCAATGTAATAGACAACAACTTCCACCCTCGATCGGGGGGGACTGAGTTCGGTT
>CAYNXM010000022.1:0-7998 GCA_964401105.1 uncultured Lyngbya sp.
ATTTACTCGGATTTAGCATTTTCTCTCATGAGTCTCAAACCTCATAAACGCCTCCATTTCCAGCGAGGACTTAAGGCTCAGTCTCTTTTGCAGATAGCTTTGTAGCCTTATTGTCACCCCTTGAGCCCGTGGAGTGTCAAAGTAACCACTCCATAAACTTTCCCTAAATACTCTATCCATTCTCGAAATATTGTCCAAGAAGCATCACTTATAGACTTGCGGAAAGTTGTCCCCGCCTGCGCGAGGATGACAGGTGTCGGTTTGCCGTCCCGCCAAACTTTTCAAGACGGCTAATTGATGGTTTTTCACCATGTTCTTAACTTTTAAGTCTATGCCTCCTAGCGTCGGCAGGCTAGCCCCAACATAGGCTACCAAGTCGTTAGACCGGACTACGCACAATGCTGTCTTAACAGCAAAGTCTTTACGTTGCCTACTTACTTGAAGGTGTTTCCTGGCTAATATTTGCTTAGCTTTTTTGTAGTTATTAGATTGAGGTTGACCCTTCAAAAACTTTTTAGATACTCGTTTTTGAAGCCGTTTAAGCTGACGCTCGGACTTTCTGAGATATCTAGGATTGTCTACCGTTTTACCATTAGAATCAGTGTAGAAATGGTTTAATCCAACATCTAACCCTGTAGTTGTGTTTATCGGTTCCCGCTTTTCTACTCGAGCATGATTAATCAGAAACTGGCAGCAATATCCGTGACTCACGTCTAACAACTCTAACTCTTTTAATTTGATTGAGTTGATAATAGTGTAGATTGCGGGTTCCCCAAAGCCTAAAACTTCCTGCTTTAAATCCATCTGTGAAAGTGATATACTTTCTCTCCTCAGATAGTTTGTAGCCAGTTTGTTTATATTCAACCGAACCGTGATTAGGACGATCTTTCTTAAACTTAGGAAATCCCTTCTTACCAGGTATCTTTTTCTTACAGTTATCAAAGACGGAAAATGTTTGGGCGCCAGCCCAACCCGTCGTAAAATCGACTAATAGATGCCCAAGCTCTTTCGGCACTAGCTTGTCTAGCTTGTGAATTTAGCTTTTTAGCCCAAGGAAATTCTGGATGATCTCCTAATACCTTACAGTGTTTATAAACATCATTACGACTTTTAGATTCTCCATCCATCCATGAACGAATGCAAGCATTACGAATAAACAAAGCAGTACGAATAGCTTCATCAAGCCGCCCGTATTGCTCTTTAGTTCCTTTCAGCTTACTTTCGTAGACCAGCATCTTATCGCCGATAATTTACGATAAGATTATAGCACAAATAAATCAAAGCCGCGCTGAAGACGCTCGGCTTTAAACTCAATTTTTCGGTAAATCTTATCGACGGCCTGCTCCTCGGCGATCGCCACCATTTGAACTACCATCTGCATCTGCAAGGTTAATGGGGGTTTCAATCGATTGTTGTGCTACGGCTTCGATCTGATGAGATGGCGACTGGGTCACTGTTGGGGATAACTGCTGAAGTGCGGGTGCAGAGGTCAACACAACACCGGTAGAGAGAGCACCATACATTGAGAGAGAAATGAAGTTTAACATGGCTACAGTTTTTGAGGGAATGTAATACTTCCTTGTCCGCTGAATAGATGAGGCGATCCGGAAAAAATGTGTAGTTTTTTAGAAATTTTTGTATTCTAATTTGAGGCCTATCGGATCATTTCTAGACTAAAGGATAAAATCCTCAGCCAATAGGCTATTTTAAGATTCTTGAGAGAATGTCACTTTTTTCTGGGCTGAATGTAAATTGCGAATTGACTCGAAAAGCGGGTTAATTTAGGGTAAAAAGAATAAAGAATACAGCGATATTCCCCACAAACCGTACCGGGTTTGTGAGGAGATGAATCAGATTTATAGTGGTTGACAAGTCGGACTTGTACGATATAATTCAGGAATAGGAAATCAAGTTAAGAGAGTACCCATAGAGCGGAAGTACTGTCTCAGTCAAAAATCCCCTAACGTCCACTACCCCGATGATGAGGTGAGCGGTTTCCTTCAGAATCAGTCTGACCAATAAAAGTAGACTGAACTTGATTTGAAACAGTTGATTCTTGGGGAAAAGACTGTACGAGACTCGCAGAACTGGTTAAAAGCAGACTGAAGCAAAGGAGAGCGCGATAAAGCTCCATGACCGATGTCCGTTGTAAAGGTGTCCACTTCTTAATACAGTGATGGCTTTGTCGAATCAGGCAAAATTTCTTAATTATAAATCTTAATTAGACTGTTAGTCTATAAATTTTTGTAGTCATAATGATGCAAGAACAAAAACATCCTCAATACCAAAAAGATCGGGCAATTGTCAATGATTTATTGAAGACTGAGCGCACAAACTTTAATTTACTAGAACTCGCACGATTAAAAATCCGTTATCGTGGGTTTCCGGGTGCAAGAGATATTCAGGATGATATAGAAAAAATGTTACACCGTTGGCATCTTACAGAAGAAACACTGTTTGCAGCGACTCGAGAAATCTATGCTCAAGGTCAAGTTGACCGCAGTCGCAATCAAGAACAAGAAGATTGGATGTAACTCTCCTGGAAAACACAGAAACATGATTAGATATTAAGTAGAGCAATACCTCGTATTTTTACGACAGCTTTACCAAAGCTTTACATGGTTTTACACAATTTTTACAAAAATCCCTATGATTTTATCGGTTATAACCGATAAGATTGATGAAAACGTAATCTATAATTCCAACTTGATTGGGTTGTTTTCTGATTGAACCGAACCTTAAGTGTTTTCCCCTTAATAGGGGGTGTGTGACGAGTCTACTGAATCATACTGTCGCAGAGAACTTAATTCAACTGGGGTCACACTAAGAGCCGGCGATCGCCCAAACCCATCAATCGGAGCCATATCGAGCAGGATGTCATCCAAAGGTTATATCAAGCTGCTGGGTTGAATCTTATGAGTACAGTTCAAATTCTCAATGTGTCTATCGATAACCTATCGACAGAGGAGTTACTGAAGCAATTAGGTGCATACGGGGGTGTGGTGTTTACTCCGAATGTTGACCACTTGATGAAGTTACAGAAAGATCCAGAATTCTATCAAGTTTATCAAACCTGTAATTACCGAGTTTGTGATAGTCAAGTTTTGTACTATGCTTCTCGACTATTAGGTCAGCCTATTCGGGAAAAAATTTCGGGTTCCGACTTATTTCCAGCTTTTTATCAGTATTATAGACGTTGTCCAAATACGACTATTTTCTTATTAGGAGCAGGGGAAGGAATAGCCCAGCGTGCCCAAAAAAGAATTAACCAGTTAGTCGGGCGGGAAATGATTGTAGATTGTTATTCACCCCCGTTTGGCTTTGAAAATAATCCGGCGGAATGTCAATATATTATTGATCGAATTAACCAATCTGGGGCAACAGTTCTGGCTGTGGGGCTAGGTGCTCCGAAACAAGAAAAATGGATTGCTCAATATCGCAATCAGCTTCAGCAAATTAAAATCTTTTTAGCCATTGGTGCAACTATTGATTTTGAAGCAGGAGAAAAGCCCCGCTCTCCTCAATGGGTGAGTGTAGCCGGAATGGAATGGTTATACCGACTCGTGACCGAACCGAAGCGTTTATGGAAGCGGTATTTAATTGAAGATTTACCGTTTTTCTGGTTACTGATTAAACAAAAATTGAATTTGTACAAAGCACCGTTCGTACCCGAACAAGGATTAACGACTTCTACTGTTAAAATGCCTCTATTAGGTCAAGTTTTGGTTGAAGCTGGCTTAATTACAGCAAGTCAAGTCAGTTTGGTATTAGATGCTCAAGCAAACGGTCAAAATATGCGTTTTGGCGAAATTTTAGCAGAGTGGGGTTGGGTATCTCAAGAAACGGTTGACTTTTTTGCTGAACAGTTACCTCAACTTGCAAGGGAAGTCAATAAACAACCAATTGGATATTATTTGAAAGCGGCTAAACTGTTGAATGATGAGCAGATTAACACTATTTTAGCTGAACAAAATCATATTCAACTACGGTTTGGTGAAATTGCAGTTCGCAATGGTTGGGTGAAGCAAAAAACAGTCGATTCCGTTTTATATTACCTCAAAGGTGAATTGAATCCTGTTGTAACAGCTTAACATTTTTGATCGCAAGAGTGGCTATAGAAAAGTAAACCGGAGTTAGCCCCGGTTTTTTCAGTTTTAAAATGATTTCATCTTCGCCTTTCTATTCTTTCCTGCAAAACTACTCTAGGGGAATCTTCTATAAATCAGATGCAGTATTTTCCTGACGGATAAATCAATGTCAACGCCTGACTATTTTCGCTGATTATTTGGTTCTGTCCAGGCAACGGGATACTGATTAACCACAGGAGTAATATACTCGATGCGTTTTACGGTTTGTCCTTGCTCATTTGTATAAATCTCCTCTCGCAGAGGAAACATTTTAACTTCAGGTTTTTCTGGTGGCTTTTCCTCTTTTTTTTCCTCTTGAGGCTTTTCGGGTTGATGTAATACTGCCGCCAGTAATGCTCCTAACAGAATCGCAATAACTTCCATATTAAAATTGTTCTTAGTAACACCAGTGGGAATTGAAGATTGGGAATCACCCCATTCACTTTCTTCTCAATTGCTCTACAGCGAGAGATATAACAATTCCGGAAACATCCGGATAATCATTTTATCCATCTCAACTTCTTTATACTTCTACCAGAGAATATTGTTCTAAGACCTGTTTGAGATATTTTCCGGTGTGCGATCGCTCTATTTCTGCCACTTCTTCCGGTGTCCCCATTGCCACAATTTCCCCACCGTGATCGCCGCCTTCAGGGCCTAAATCAATCACCCAATCAGCACAACGAATCACATCTAAATTATGTTCAATCACTATCATCGAATTGCCTTTATCAACCAATCGTTGCAGCACATTTAACAGTTGATGTACATCATAAAAGGATAATCCAGTTGTCGGTTCATCAATTAAATATAAAGTTTTCCCAGTTGCCCGTTTAGACAATTCCGAAGCTAACTTTACCCGTTGGGCTTCCCCTCCCGAAAGGGTAGGTGCAGGTTGTCCTAAGTGAACATAACCCAGTCCAACATCAACTAAAGTTTGTAAGCGACTGGCAGCCCGAGGAATATTTTCAAATACCTGTGCAGCCTCTTCAACAGTCATATTCAATACATCAGCAATAGAATAACCTTTATATTTAACTTGCAATGTTTCTCGATTATATCTAGCTCCTTTACACACTTCACACTGCACATAAACATCCGGCAAAAAATTCATTTCAATTACGTTTACACCTTGTCCGCTACAGGCTTCACACCGTCCGCCTTTAACATTAAAAGAGAATCGTCCCGGTTTATACCCTCTAGCTTTAGCTTCAATCGTTTCGGCAAAAATACCCCGAATCACATCAAAAATTCCGGTATAAGTTGCCGGATTAGAACGAGGTGTGCGACCAATCGGAGATTGATCGATCACAATCACTTTATCCAACGCCTTTAAGCCTTTCACACTTTTAAGCTGACTGGGAAATGGCACCCGTTTACTAAAATGATGTTGCAGGGCAGGATAAAGTAAATCATTGATTAATGTTGATTTTCCTGAACCGGAAACCCCCGTAATACAGACAAATTTTCCTAAAGGAATTTCCACATCAATTTGCTTCAGGTTATTGCGATAGGCATTTTGAAGGGTAATCATTTTTCCGTTACCTTCTCTACGTTGGCTAGGAGTTAAAATTATCTGTTTTCCCGATAAATACGCCCCCGTTAAAGACTGTTCGGAATTTAATATATTCTCCAAACTGCCTTTTGCCACAATTTCACCCCCATGTATCCCCGCTTTCGGCCCAATATCGACTAAATAATCCGCTGAGCGAATAGTATCTTCATCGTGTTCCACCACAATTAAAGTATTGCCTAAATCTCGTAATTTCATTAAAGTTTTAAGCAGTCGTCCATTATCCCGTTGATGTAACCCAATACTCGGTTCATCTAACACATATAAAACCCCAGTTAAACCCGAACCAATTTGTGTCGCCAAACGAATGCGTTGAGCTTCTCCCCCCGATAAAGTAGAAGCAGCTCTCGCTAAGGTTAAATAATCTAATCCCACATCCATTAAAAACTGCAATCTTGCCCGAATTTCCCGCAATACTAATTCAGCAATTTGTGCTTGGCGATCGCTCAGTTGTAATTGATTAATTTTTTCCCAACAATCCTGAATAGAAACCTCAGTAAAATCAGTAATACAATATTGCCCAATTCTCACAGATAATGCTTCTGACTTTAGCCGTTTTCCCCCACAAACCTCACAGGCTTGAGACATTAAATATTGTTCTAACTTTTGCTTTTGAGCTTCCGAGCTACTCTCATCATACTGTCGCTGTAATAGACTAACAATGCCAATAAACGGGCGATAAGATCCTTGATTTTCACGATAGCGAGAATTCGTCTCAATCCAAATCGGTTCAGAGCAACCATAAAGTAAAACTTGCCGCTGTTTTGCTGTTAACTGCTGCCAAGGTGTTGTTAGTTCAAACCCAAAAGATTCCCCCACACTCTGCAATAAACTGAGATAATAACTGTTTTCCTTACCTGCCCAAGGTGCAATGGCGTTATACAGCGGCTCACCGGGGTCAGGGACGAGCATTTCCGGGGCAAATGTCCGGAGATGTCCTAAACCATGACAACTGGGACAAGCCCCATAGGGAGAGTTAAACGAAAATAAACGAGGTGAAAGTTCTTCCATCACCGCCCCATGTTCTGGACAAGCAAAGTTTTCTGAGAAAACTAACTGGTAGTTTTCTAGCTTTTCTTGATAGGAATTTTCCGGTTTTTCCGCCACTTTCAAAGTAGTGGAAGTTGCAACTTTTGCCGCAGTTGAGTTATACTTACTATCTAGTCGCGACGCGCTTACCCTGTTTAATGTATCATTTATCACGTCTATAACCGCAATTCCACTAGATTGTCGCAAACAGGTACTGAGTGAATCGGCTAGACGCTCCTCTATACCTGGCTTTTTAATTAAGCGGTCAATTACCACTTCGATGGTATGTGTATAATTTTTATCAAGCTCTACCGAATCTGAGAGGTGAAAAACCTCGCCATCGACCCTGACGCGAACAAATCCTTCAGCCGCTAAACTGGAAAGTAACTTACGGTGAGTCCCCTTTTTGCCTCGGACCACAGGAGCAAGGATGTGGAATTTTGTCCGATCTGGCAACTGCAATATCTGGTCACACATTTGGTCAATGGTTTGGGGAGCAATATTGCGATCGCAAATCGGACAATGAGGAATTCCGGCTCGACCAAACAACAATCTCAGATAGTCATAAATTTCAGTCACCGTCCCCACTGTAGAACGGGGATTATGAGACGTAGATTTCTGGTCGATAGAAATAGCCGGACTTAAGCCCTCAATCCCATCAACATCCGGCTTATCTAACTGCCCTAAAAATTGACGGGCGTAGGCACTGAGAGATTCCACGTAGCGACGTTGCCCTTCGGCAAAAATCGTGTCAAATGCCAAAGAAGATTTACCCGAACCTGAAACCCCCGTGAATACAATTAAGCGATCGCGGGGTAATTCTAAATTAACGTTTTTCAGATTATGCTGTCTCGCCCCTCGAATACGGATAGTATTTTCAAGCGAAAGCGGTTGCAGATGATAACCATTGTGGGCAGAGGTAGACATAAACTCGGGTATGACACAATCCTTGATTATCTTAACCCTCACAACGCTCATTGTGGGTCTGTCTGACGTTAGAGTTAGGACAACATCATCAGTTCGTTGTTGTGGTAGGGGTAGAGTCAAGGGAGATGTTTATCAAAATGTGGGGGTCTGGGGGAGCAGTAAAACCCCTTCCTCAAAAACGAGTGAGGCGTACAGCCGAACAATATTTTAGGGAGGGGATACACGGACTCCCCCAGGCTAACCTAGAGGTTCGATGCCTCGTAGGTTAGCAAATACATACAATCTTTACACAGTATTGCACCCCATGTAAGGTATAATGCTTTCATGTTAACAATGACCTAC
>CAYNXM010000023.1:0-9517 GCA_964401105.1 uncultured Lyngbya sp.
CTATTCAACAAAGTTTATCAGAAGATCATATACCTTTCTTTGTGGGTGCAACTGCGGGAACAACTGTTTTAGGTGCATTCGATCCTTTACCACCAATTGCAGAAATTGCGAGAAGATATAAATTGTGGTTGCACGTCGATGCGGCTTGGGGAGGGCCGGTTTTATTGAGTAAAAAATATAAACACTTATTAACAGGCAGTGAGTTAGCTGACTCTTTCACTTGGGATGCTCACAAGTTAATGGGAGTGCCTTTAATTTGTTCCGCTATTTTAGTCAAAGAAAAAGGAATATTGCAAAAAACGTGTTCTGGGGGTGGGAAAGATTATTTATTTCATGATGATGAAAACGAGTCCTATAATTTAGGTCAGATGTCGTTACAATGTGGTCGAAAAGTCGATGCACTCAAATTTTGGCTCTGTTGGAAACACTATGGTCAAAAAGGGTATGAGAAGCAGGTTAATCATTTATTTGAGTTAGGGAATTATGCAACAGAGTATATCCGCCGTTGTGATTATTTAGAATTAATCGCTGAACCTAAATTTTTGAATATTTGTTTTCGTTATATCTCCAAAGAAAAACAGCTTGACGATCGGGCTTTAGACTCGCTTAATCTAGACATACGCAACCGATTATTTCATTCTGGAGCCAGTTTCGTCAACTATGCCCATTATCAAGGGAAAATTATCATTCGGCTAATTCTGGCGAATTCTGAACTGCAAAAAGCCGATCTAGAACAGTTTTTCTATAATTTAGTTAATGCTGGTAAAATATGCGAAGCGGCTACTTGAGTCTAGGTCGAATCACCTCCCGCATTTTTGGCTTCTTCTACCCAGCTATCAAACAACTCTTGATGATTCTCAACCCACTCTCTGGCATGGCGACGAATATCTTCTGGAGTGTCTTCACCTTCTTTGATATATAGACTTACGACATTAATATCTTCAGCCGGAATTTCAACCCGTTCAAACCAACGCTTAGCAACTGGGTTGGCTGCCAAAAATTCTTTGTTGGCGATAATGCGCTGGCGATCGATAGCAAATCCGAGATTTTTACCTTCTACAGAGGTATCTTTCTCTGTTATATCTTTCTGAGATTCTGGTACAGAAGTAAAGGGAACTTCTAACCAAATTACCAAAAACTTGGGTTTAAAGCCCCGTCGTTCTACGACGGCTTTCTCTAAATCTATGCTAAAATAGATTACGTCAAATAAAACAACGTAACTATGTTGGTATTCGAGGCAAAACTTGAGGGATTGAAACAGCAGTATGGCAAGCGTGGATGTTGCTATCCGCACTGCTCGTTTCGTTCGCAATTCTTGCCTGAGATACTGGATGGATAACCGCGACATTGGACGATACGATTTGAGTGCATATTGTGCTGTCCTTGCAAAAGAGTTTGATTGGGCAAATAAGCTTAATTCGATGGCTCGGCAAGCATCGGCTATTGAGCATGGTCGGCAATTGCCAGATTCTTTGATAACTGCAAGAAAAATAAGCCAGGAAAAAAAGGATATCCAAAATTCAAAAAGCATCAAACACATGGTTCTGTTGAATACAAAACAACGGGATGGAAGCTTTCTGAGTGTCGCAGGTATATCACTTTCACCGATGGTTTTGATGCAGGTACTTTCACGCCGGTGGGGTACTCGCGATTTGCATTTCTATCAGTTGAAGCAAATCAAACGAGTTAGAATAGTTCGTCGTGCTGATGGCTACTATACTCAGTTTTGTATCGACCAAGAAAGGCTTGAGAAAAAAGAACCGACATCCAAAACTATTGGTCTTGATCTTGGACTCACAAGTTTTTATACCGATAGCAATGGGCAGACTATCGAAAACCCGCTTACTTTGAGAAAGAGTGAGAAGTCCCTTAAGCGTCTTTCTCGTCGTATGTCCAAAACTCAAAAAGGGTCGAATAATCGAGCTAAGTTCAGAAATAAACTGGCAAGAAAACACCTCAAAGTAAGTAGGCAGCCGTTTTGATTTTGCCGTAAAGTTGGCCAGATGCGTAATCCAATCTAACGTATGGCGCGCCTATGAGGATTTGAAGGTGCGTAACATGGTGAGAAATCGCCATCTGGCTAAATCGATCTACGATGCAGCGTGGACGCAATTTCGTACATGGGTTGAGTATTTCGGAAAAGTGTTTGGCACGGTCACGGTTGCCGTGCCACCTCACTACACAAGCCAGAATTGCTCGAACTGTGGCAAAGTTGTTAAAAAATCTCTTAGTGTCAGGACTCACGTTTGTTATCATTGTGGGTATACACAAGATAGAGATTGGAACGCTGCAAAAAACATCCTTGAATTGGGATTGCGTACTGTAGGGCATACAGGAACTCACGCCTCTGGAGACATCGACCTCTGTTTTGGTGGGGAAACTCCTCAAGATAAGCCGAGTCGCGGAAAGAGGAAGCCTAAGAAGTGATTCTTAGAATCCCCGTCCCTTTTAGGGCGGGGAGAATGTCAAATCTTGCTCTGGTTTTAAGACTGTAGATAACCAGTGAGGATTATAGGCGTAGTAGAGAACGCTTTCCTTTTGCTGGTAGCGAGTAATAACATCTGCGAGTAGAGTAACGTATTGTCCTCTATCCTGTTCAACGGTATCTTCTAGTCCGTAAGCTTTGAGGTGATGATCGATTGTTACTTCGCAAAACCAACCCGGATTACAACCGATTAAATTGGCTTTACCATTGCCGTCTGAATCAAATAGTTTAGCAATTTTTGGATCTTTAAGTTGTCCAAGATTAGTAATTTTATATTCATCAGCCGTTTTTTTATCGATCTGATAACCTTGTACTATATTATCAGTCAGAATTCCCACTCGCTCTAACTTTTTTTCACCCCCAGCATTTTCAAAAAATTCTTGTTGTCCTCTTTCATAAGAGATAGCACTATAATCTAGATCGCCATTAGCAACAGATACATCAATAGCAGGATAGTCTATTTCTTTCGGTTTTTCGATTTCATAACCCAGTTTTTCGAGACCAATATTGACGATCTCGGTTTGAAAATGTTCTTCGATCCAGTTAGTATGGGCAGAACGAACTTTAGTTTTTTTTACAGGCGAAGTTGATTGACAGGCAATTAAACCTATCAACACAGATGTCAGAGTCATTCCTAAAGTAAGTTGCCTCAATTGTCGTACCATTAAACCCTCTCCCTCATCAAGTTTTCTTGTCAGCCATAACCACTCATGCAAATCCAGTTTAGGAAAACAGCACGCTTTTCGATCCCTGATGCATGTGTTCTATAGCACCCATATTGAAAAGAGCAATCTGTTGAGTAGCTGTGCCAACTTGGTATTTAAACTCAACCACATTCAATCGTGATTCCTCGTGGTTTCGGCGAACAGTGATTGTTCCCACCACCTTTTCACCGGGTGCCACCTTGAAGCTCTGTTTGAGTGGGTATAGTTGCTGTCCCCAGTGGTTGTAAGTTTTCCCGGGGCCTGTGTTGAGAACCACTCCATTAGGAAAATCTGTAGTGAACCAGCCAAGAAATCCTTTAATTTCAGCCTGCTTGCTGACCGTAAACTCAAAATCCTTGCTGAACTGGACTAGTGCAGTAGGATCGACCGTTGCACAGTCAAACTCAAGCACTTGCTGTGGATCTGAGGCGAGATTATCTGGGGACAAGTAGTTGACCCGGATGGCGTTCCTCAAAAAGTGGTCTGACAAGTCCTGCTCCAACTCCGAAGTGAAACTGGAGTAGTCCACATCAAGACGCTGAAGATGAGTCACCGTTTCATTCCATTCTGCCATCCTTACCATGTCTTCTAACATGACTTTGTGCGATCGCATTGAGCCATACAAATCAAAGTATTTAAAAGCACTCTCAGGCTGGCTGGGTTGTGAGACTGTCATGTCAAGGCTTCTTTCTTCTCTAGTTAAGGTTTATTTCAGGTCAAAGTTTTAAAAGTAAGATTTCAATGTTCCTCGTCTCCGCACATCGCAAGTAGCACAATGTAACCCTCCACCAAAAACATAATGATCCTTGAAGTCTACTAAAATTGGCTTTAAGCCTATCTCTTTAAAAAACTTGATCGTTGGTTCCTCACTTTTTTCAACAACGACTCGCTTGTGATCAATCATCAGAATATTCATCGAAAGCCAACGGCTGGACATATGAAATTCGGCATTCGCCACACCTTTAGGAGGATAAAGAATCTCCCATCCTCCCCGCTTAAACATATCTAAGATATCAGGTGAGATGCACCGACGATCGGGGCAAGACAAGACACGCCCTTCGCCAATGGGAACCCAAGTTGCATCCATATGTATAGGACCTGGATCGCGGAACTTGACTGTGTGGACTCGGTATTCTGAGCCAAGATGCCTCTGCATCCACTGAATTCCCAGGTCATTAGTGACGTGGCTCCTCTGCGCCAAGATGTCTCTGCCGAAGCGCGTGAAATCAGCCGCATCGAAGCAAGGTTCTGACTCAGTAGTAATGAAGCGACCATTCAAAGGACCAACGGTATCTGGTACACCAGACTCCCCCCGGAAAAAGGCCATATCCTCTTCAGGATAGTCCCAATCGTAGAGAGCATCAGACATCTTGGGTTTGGGAGCTGCTGTCCAACGTGCCCCCTGCTCGAAGTATTCTTGGATTAAGGGCCGATAGCGTAAGAACTCGAAATAGCGGCATCGCTGAGACATGGGCGCTTCGATGATTTCTTCGCCCACAACCAGCAAGACATCCCTCACATCAGCATTAAAGAACCCCGCTGACTCAAAATAAGGTGTTTTAAAAATATTATGAGCATAATCAACAGGTTCTGGTCGTCGTACAATCACCCCTTCTGCTTCGAGCACTTCTTAAAGATTGTCGAGAGCTTTGGCGGCTTTGTCGACCAATTCTGTGGGGTAGGGCTGTCCGCCGTACTGCTGATAGAAGCTCCAGTAGTCCTTGCGTATGAAGGTCTTCATGTCATGGGTTAAAACCGGTGCTGTAACCCCGTCAATCGTTCCCACGATTATTTCTTCGAGAGGGTCCCATTCGTTATAGGTACAGATCGAGGAGTTGTTCATCTTAAACTCTCATTTATGGGCAGATATGAGCATAACTTAGGCAGTGAACTACCCAGCGCTGAATTAAAAATTACAGCGTGGGCAACAATCCAACAGAAAGCGTTGTAGTAGATTTCTTCCGTCCTCTACTATCTCGTCTTACACCTGGACAATAGGCTTCTTGATGAAGTTGTTCATGGGGGAAACCCCCAAGACCACACTTCATCGCTTTATCCCCAGTTCCTGAGGTCAGTATTCGTAGTCCCTCATCTCTGAGGTTAATTGCTGCGTTTATATCCCTGTCATGTTGAGTCCTACAGCTTTCACAAGTCCAACGCCTCACATCAAGCGGCAAGTTATTTACTTGATTTAGACATACATGACAAGTTTTAGATGAAGGGAAAAACCGATCTAAAACTTGGTAAACTTTCCCTTCCGCTTCCGCTTTGTAACTCAGCATAGTACAAAACATTCCCCAGCCTACTTGATGAATGGCTTTAGCCAGTTTATGATTTGGCATCATGCCTTTAACATTGAGATTTTCTACTACAATAACTTGGTTTTCGTTTACTATCCTACGCGATAGTTTATGTAGAAAATTTTCTCTACAATTCGTAATTTTACGATGCACAACAGCGACACGTTGCCTAGATTTAAGTCTATTATTAGAACCTTTTACTTTCCTAGATAGTTGCTGTTGTTTGACCTTTAAATTACGTTCATGACGAGACAAGTATTTAGGATTATCAAACTTAGAGCCATCTGAAGTGATTGCAAAATGCGTTAACCCTAGATCTACTCCTATAGCTTTCCCTTTAATACTAGGTTCTGGTGGTATTTCACCATCCTCAAACAAAATAGCGGCAAAGTATTGATTAGAGCGGCTCTTGGAAATAGTAACAGTCTTAACCTTGCCCTTAATTGGTCTATGAATAATAGCAGGCACTTGTCCTATTTTAGGAACTGTTAAATAGCTGTCTGCCACCTTGACGTTTTGAGGGTATTGAATAGATTGCTTGCCATGTTTTGGCTTAAATCTAGGGTATCTAGATCTTTTTTCAAAAAAGTTATTGAATGCCACTCCTAGATTCAAACAGGTTTGTTGTAAGCATTGTGAGTAAGTTAACTTTAACCATTCATGCTCTTTTTTGAGCTGTGGGATTAACTTTTTAACTTCATAGCCTGATAACCCTTTACCTGTCTCTTTGTAGGTTTCATTCATCAAATTCAGACAATAATTCCATAACCAACGGCAGCTACCAAAAGACTGACTTAAGGCTTGCTGCTGTTGACTATTGGGATATAACCTGACTTTGACGACCTTTAACATTAGAGTAAATAGTTTTCACTATAAACAGTATAACATCTATTTGTGTTGGACTGCATAGTCCCTACCCCGACTTTCATCCCGACACCGAATACGCCTAACGGCACGCTCCGCGAACGGAGATTACGGTGCGGGGCTTCCCGTCGGGTTAGCTAATTTTTCGTTAGGATAGATAGCACGCAACAAAGATGGTTCATGTTCCTCCTCGCAGAATAGGCGAAAGGGGTCGGGTTCATACTCTTTTCCACAGAAAGTGCAGCCAAGAATATGTTGGAGTTGAGACTTCATTGTGTTTAGCGATCGCTACAACGATAGTTTATAACGCAAACCCTATTAGAGATAGAGTATATTAAGCCTAACCTGACTATTGCTGATGGCGATAACAATCAGGCAACAGCGAACCCAGACATTGAACAGTTTTTATCAGAAAACAGAGATATTTTGAAACAGGTTTGATCTCAAGATAAAATTCAACCATATACAAAAAGGATGGTTATTCTTATGGGACATAAACCCCTCACTTCCTTTACTCATCCGGTTATAACCGCAGGTTTGATGATGCTTTTCAAGGAGGTGGTTTGATGAAAAAGCTGATCAACCACCCCGATCATGTCGTTCGGGAAAGTTTAGCAGGGATGGCGATCGCTCACCCTGACCTGATCAAAGTGAATTTCGACCCTCATTTTATCTATCGTTGTGATGCGCCTATACAAAACAAAGTGGCGATTATTTCCGGTGGTGGTAGCGGACATGAACCGATGCATGGCGGCTTTGTGGGTTTAGGAATGTTAGATGCAGCCTGTCCTGGGGAAATATTCACTTCTCCGACTCCCGATCAAATATTAGTGGCAGCCCAAAAAGTTAATGGTAATAGGGGTATTCTCAATATCGTTAAAAACTATTCTGGGGATGTGATGAATTTTGAGATGGCGGCTGAACTGGCTCATGCAGAAAACATTCAAGTTGCTAACATTTTAATTGATGATGATGTGGCAGTTAAAGATAGTCTTTTTACCCAAGGAAGAAGAGGAGTAGGAACCACAATTTTAGCAGAGAAAATTTGTGGCGCGGCAGCAGAGATGGGATATGATTTAAAGGCAGTGGCTGATTTATGTCGTCGGGTAAATTTAAATGGGCGGAGTTTAGGTTTAGCGTTGACCTCTTGTACTGTTCCTGCTAAAGGGAGTCCAACATTTAAATTAGAAGAAAATCAAATAGAATTTGGCATTGGAATTCATGGAGAACCGGGACGAGAACGAATTGATTTAAAATCGGCTGATGAATTAACGGAAATGTTAACGTTATCGATTTTAGAAGATCAAGGCTATAGTCGCACTATCCGAGAATGGGATAGTCAAAAAGCAGACTGGAAAGAGATAGAATTAATGGATATTCCTTTTCAGGCAGGCGATAATATTTTAGCCTTTGTCAATAGTATGGGCGGCACACCGTTATCAGAGTTATATATTATTTATCGAAAATTAGCGGAGATTTGTCAGCAAAAAGGATTAAAGATTGTCCGAAATTTAATCGGTTCTTATATTACCTCTTTGGAAATGCAAGGCTGTTCAATTACATTACTGAAACTCGATGAGGAAATGATAAAACTTTGGGATGCACCCGTCAAAACACCTGCTTTACAATGGGGGATTTAAATAAAAATAATGAAAGCTAAAATACGGGATACAGAACTCTATTTTGATATCGAAGGATCGGGGTTAGTGGTTAAAGGCGATCGCTTGTTAGAAAAACCCGTTGCTTTTGTCATTCATGGCGGCCCCGGCGCAGATCATACCTCGTATAAACCCACCTTTTCTCATCTCACGTCTGCCTTACAACTCGTTTATTTTGATCATCGCGGACAAGGACGTTCTGCCAGAGGAGATAAAGCCACTTATACCCTAGAAAATAATGTGGAAGATATGGAGGCATTGCGACAATATTTAGGCTTAGAAAAAATAGTTGTGATTGGTACATCTTATGGCGGAATGGTCGCGCTAAATTATGCAATGCGTTATCCTCAAAATGTTTCAGATTTAATTGCTATTGCGACTGCGGCTAACTCAGAATTTTTATCTAAAGCAAAACAGAACTTAGCCCAGCGCGGCACACCCGAACAACAAAAAATTGCTGAATATTTATGGCAAGGAAATTTTGAAACTGAAGCGCAATTACAAGAATATTTTCAACTGTTAGGGCCTCTATATGCTCTCAATTATAATCCCACTGCAACCGCAAAAGCTTGGAAACGCACTATTTTATCTATTGATGCGATTAATATTGCCTTTGGTGGATTTTTAAAAACTTATAATCTCCTGCCGCAACTACATCAAATTACAGCCCCGACGTTAATAATAGCAGGACAACAAGATTGGATCTGTCCGCCTGAATGTTCAGAAGAAATTGCAAAGGCTATTCCTCAAGCCGAATTAACAATATTTGAAAATTGCGGTCATTTAATTCGTGTCGATCAACCTAAACCATTGTTAAATGCCATTACGCAATTTGTGATAAAAAATCATCCAGAATTACAATAGAAGATATGTTGACTCAAGCTCAAATCTTACAAGGATTCCAAAATATTGTTACTGCGATCGCTGAGAATAAAGACTATCTCACAGAACTCGATGCGGCAATTGGGGATGGAGATCATGGGATTAATCTTAATCGCGGATTTCAAAAGGTTCAAACTCAATTACCGAGCTTTACGGATCAAGATATTGGTAGTATTTTTAAAGCCGTTAGTATGACTTTAATTTCTACTGTAGGAGGTGCCAGCGGGCCGTTGTATGGTACGATGTTTCTGCGTGGAAGTATGGTAACCACTGGAAAGTCAGAACTAAATGAATCAGACGTGGTGAAACTGTTTCAGGCTTTTGTAGAGGGTGTGGTTACACGGGGTAAAGCAACCGTTGGGGATAAAACGATGTTAGATGCTCTCCAACCTGCTGCTGATACCCTTGAACAAGCAGTTGCCTCCGGAAGTCATTTATCAGATGCTTTACAACAAGCGATTCAAGCCGCTGAAGATGGAATGAACCAAACTTTTTCTCTGGTGGCTAAAAAAGGTCGTGCGAGTTATTTAGGAGAACGTAGCACATATCATTTAGACCCGGGTGCTGTTTCAACTTATTTAATTCTCAAAGCATTATTCAACCCTATAACGCTGCATGAATAGA
>CAYNXM010000024.1:0-4412 GCA_964401105.1 uncultured Lyngbya sp.
ACGCTTCAGCGGACCAATTCCTTGCGCCCAGGCAACTGTGTTTAACCCCATTTGTTGAGCCAATCCCATTAATCCGCCATAATAAAAAGGACTGATGGCGCTAGTGACATCCTGAATTAAACTGCCACCGCCCCAAATAAACACATCAGATCGCTTGAATGTCCGTAAGACTTCCAAGCCATTGAAGCGATCGCAGACCTCTACATTGTACTGCTGTTGAGTCTGTTGGGGATTGCCCGACAACACAATCGGTTCAACTGAGAGGGGTAACATTTGTAGCAGAGTTGCCAATAATGCCTCATCTCCTCCATTCCCTTGACCATAGTAACCACAACAAATTGCCCGTTTCATACAGAAATTTTTGACAGGAAAAACCTTGCGCGATCGCATTGTTTCAATTAATGATAAAGTACCATGAAGCCGAAGAAAAAATGTTGAAAACTCAATCTCACTCGATAAAATCTTAAATATGCACGCTCTCTCAATTCCCACTTGGATCATTCACATTTCCAGCGTAATTGAATGGATCGCGGCAATATGGTTTATTTGGAGGTATGGTGAAGTGACAAAAAATCGGGCTTGGTGGGGACTATCATTTGCGATGTTACCCGCATTAGTCAGTGCCATGTGTGCCTGTACCTGGCACTTTTTTGATAACCCTATTTCTCTAGAATGGTTAGTAACGTTGCAGGCAGCGATGACAGTTTCCGGAAACGTAACACTGTTAATTGCAGCCTGGTACATTTGGCGAACGTTGCAGCCTGTGAAAGAATAAGCCTCAACATCAGAAATTCCCCTGTTCTCTGTCAACTTCAATGATATTCTCAAAAGACACTCTATTTGCTTTATCTCTATTTCCCTATTTAGGCTTTCTGTGGTTTCTCACCCGTTCAGGAGTTGTTCCCCGGTTGGCACTAATAGGATTTTATGGAACACTGGTGTTTGTCGCGGTCACTATCCCTGCCGGAATTTATGCTAAAGTCGCTTATGGTGAATCTTTAGCTAATATTGACTGGTTACACGGTTCGGCTGAAGTGTTCTTAACCTTGGCAAATATTCTAGTTGTACTTGGCTTTAGACAAGCGGTTATCAGCAAACAGTCATCACAGTGATGCAACACCTTACCCTCACAGGTCACGCCGATGGTGTCAAGTCCCTTGCCATTATACCGAATGGACAAGTTTTGATCAGCGCCTCTGATGATGGCAAAATTAAGTTATGGGAACTGGCAACTGGCAAACCACTCCTCACCTTAACCGGCCATCCCTACGGCGTGAAAAACGTGGCGGTGAGTCCGGATGGCAGAGTATTTGTCACCGGCGGCGGAGATGGGACGGTGAAGCTATGGAGTTTAAAAACGGGTAAACTGATTCGTACCTTAGTCACCGGATATTCTCGCCTAGACTCTGGATATATGCCGGTTGGAATTACACCGGATGGCAAAACCATTATTAGCCATAGTAGTAGCTACAGTCAAACGGTAAAGTTATGGGACTTAGAAACCGGAATTCTTAAAAGTACCCTCACAGGTCATGCCAGTTCTGTTAAAACCTTTAGTATTAGCCCAGATAGCCTCATTTTAGCCAGTGATGGGGGTGATTTTACCGTGCGGTTGTGGCAGTTAGAAACAGAAGAATTAATCGGTTTATTAAATGGACATACCGCAGATATTTTAGCCCTCGTGATTAGTCCAGATGGTCAAACCCTTGTCACCGGAAGTAAAGACGAAACCCTGCGGGTTTGGAACCTGAAAACTCAAACCCTACAACGCATTTTATCGGGTCATTCCTACGCCGTCAACTCAGTCAGTATCAGTCCCAATAATCAATTCCTCGCCAGTGGGGGTTACGATAGCTTAATTAAGGTCAGAGATTTACACAGTGGCAAATTGTTGCATTTACTCTCTGGACATTCCGGTGCCGTTAACTCGGTTGTATTTAGTCCGGATAACAGAATTTTAGCCAGTGGCAGTGAGGATAAAACGATTAAATTGTGGAACTTAGATTTATGTTCAGATGTGAATATTTGATAATTTTGTATAAATTACTTTAAAAAATTAAATATTTTTTATTGAGGGATTGGCAGCAATTGTCTTTTAATAAATGTAACTCAAGATTAAATATTTATCTGGACTGAGAACCGCTAGAAACAAACATGGATGTTGCACTTTTTTCCTCAATCTTCCCCATTCCCCCTCGTCATGCTATAAAATTAATTAAATAAAAGCTAAGTAATTCTTAAAATTTTTCTGAATAGATGGGTTACGGTAGTACAACAATAAAATCATAGCAGATATTAGCCCCAACTCAACGGTTCAATGTTGCCCCTATGAGCTACTGTTTTTCTCCCCAGTGTCCTCAGCCTCAGAATTCTCTAGGGTCAACGGTTTGCCAAACCTGTGGGTCTCCATTATTGCTGCAAGCACAGTATCGAGGTTTGTATAAGCTGAGTGGCGGCGGAATGAGTCATACCTTTCTGGGGGTCGATGAAACCGCTAATCATTTTCCTTGTATTATTAAACAATTTTCCCCCCAACTTCAAACTAAAATCTCAGTAGAGAAAGCATTAGAACTATTTCATCAAGAAGCCATTCGCTTAAAACAACTGGGAAAAAATAATCAAATTCCCGATTTTTTTAATAACTTTGAACAACATCATCATTTCTATTTAGTTGAAGAATTTATTCCCGGAAAAACTTTAACACAAGAATTAGAAACAGACGGTTATTTTAATGAAGACAAAATTCGAGATGTACTGCAAAATCTGTTACCTGTTCTACAGTTCATTCATCAAAATAATGTTATTCACCGAGATATTAAACCCGACAATATTATCCGTCGAGAAGAAGATGGCAAATTAGTTTTAGTCGATTTTGGTATTGCTAAATATAGCCCCAATTTAAGTCATCCCTTAACCGGAACCATCACAGGCACCATTGGTTATGCCCCCTTAGAACAAATTCGCGGCGGAAAAGTTTATCCAGCCAGTGACTTATATAGTTTAGGAGTCACTTGTATTCAGTTACTGACTCACGTTCCCCCCAATGAATTATTTGACCCATTTACCGGAGAACTGATTTGGCGATCGCATCTCAAAGCCAGAGAAACCCCCATTAGCGTCGCTTTAGGTCAAATTTTAGATAAACTCCTAAAAGACCTGATTAAAGACCGCTATCAGTCCGCTACAGCGGTGTTATCAGACTTAAATACCCTCAACACTCCCCCTCAAAATTCCTCCCCCACAACACCATTGCAAGTCATTATTAATACAGAATTAGAAGCAGCCAAAACCCAATTTCATCCCAATCATATTGTCTCTTATCCAGGAAAATTATTACAAGATCGTCCCAGACTCTCTTTTCCCATCCCTTCTTTTCTCAATACTCCCTCTCATACTCATCCTTCAACAGCCATTACCTTTTACCCGACTCCAGGACAACCCCTCAACCTACTCACCGCCACTCAGCCGGCCCTGACTTTGACCGGAGTGCGAAAACTTCAAGGTCATCATGCAGCGGTTGAAGCGATCGCCATCGGGCCGAAAGGTTATATTCTAGCCAGTGGGGGAATCGATCAAACCATTCGACTATGGAACTTGAAAACAGGACAACTGTTACACCGCTTCTTAGGACATCAGGCCCCTGTTCAAACCCTCGCCATCAGTCCCAATGGCAGACGCTTAGTCAGCGGCAGTTTAGATCGAACTATCCTAGCCTGGAATTTACATTGTCGCGCCTTAACCGATCGGTTTTTCAGTCATTCCGGTTCTCCCTACAGTCATCGCTGTGGCGGGGTGCATGAAGTCTCCTATAGTCCTGATGGTCGTGTCATTGCCAGCGCTAGCGCCGATAGTACCATTAAACTGTGGAACCAACGTAATGGTGAACTACTTTATCGTTTAGATGAACATCAAGATCAAGTTCTGTGTTTGACCTTTCCGGACTCAAACGACCATTCTCCTACAGCAGAAGACATTCATCCTCAGTCTAGTTTATTTGCCAGTGGGGCGGCTGATGGCTCGATTAAATTATGGCAATTTGGTCGCTTGAGAAGTCTTTACACTGTCAACGGACATTCAGCCGGAGTCTGTTCATTGGCCTTGAGTCCCGACTGCGATCTACTCGTTAGTGGCAGTTTTGATATGACTGTGAAATTGTGGAATATTCATACAGGAGAACTACTCCGTACCCTAAATGGACATCAGGATGCAGTTCGCTCCGTTGCGGTTAGTCCAGATGGAGAATGGTTAGCCAGTGCTAGCCGAGAAGGAACCGTTCAACTGTGGCACCTTACTAACCCAAACTTATGGGGGTTACCCGCCCGGACTTTATGGGCTTATCCTCCCGTTGCTTTCACACCCGATAGCCAGATGTTAGTCACCGGAGGAGAAACCGGAGACATTCTCCTTTGGTC
>CAYNXM010000025.1:0-15074 GCA_964401105.1 uncultured Lyngbya sp.
GAGGGAAATGGAAACAGCCTGTCAGGTCGGTCTGCCGGGGGAGAAATCCTAGGTAAGTGGCGTGGGGCAGGAACGCTCAATTGTGAAGTTGAGAAGCCCGCGCTGTACCCCTAGGGTCAGCGTCGGGAGTACGTCACAAAAGCGGAAAGTTGTCCCCGCCGGAGCGAGGATGACAGGTGTCGGCTGACCTCCCGCCAAACTTTTCAAGAAAAAGATGTCAATCACCTACTGGCGTAGTGCTATAACCGCTGAGTTGCCATAAAAAAAGGTAGGGATATCGCCCTACCTCTATGAAATAATCACAATAATTTGTGAAACAATTTAGTACGTTTCAACGTGCCAACGGCCGGCTTTCTTCAATTGGCGTTGATATTCACTCCAATCGACATCGAACTTACCCGCAGCATTAGACATTCCTTCGTCAATACCGCCTTCCATTCCTTTAAGACCGCAAATATAGGCGTGAGTCTTCTCTTTTTGGATCAACTGCCACAATTCATCCGCGTTTTCTTGGATGCGATTTTGCAGATACATTTTACCGCCATCGGCATTCTTTTGTTCCCGGCTAATGGCATAAGTCAGGCGGAAATTATCAGGGAATTCCTCTTGTAGCTTTTCTAATTCTTCCTTATAAAGGATATTAGCCGTATAAGGAATACCAAAGAACAACCAAGCTAAACCTTTAAATTTGTAGTCTTCATGTTGTTCTTTAAACATCCGCCACAAGTAAGCCCGGAAAGGTGCAATTCCGGTTCCGGTTGCCATCATAATAATTGTGGCATCTTCATCATCGGGCAGTAACATTTCCTTCCCAACAGGCCCCGAGATGGCAACATCAGCACCGGGTTCTAAGCCACAAAGGTAAGTGGAACAAACCCCATAGACAGTTTCATTGGTTTCTGGGTGTTGGTATTCGAGTTGACGCACACACAGAGAAACTGTTTTGTCATCTACATCATCTCCATGACGAGTTGAAGCAATGGAATACAATCTTAGTTTATGAGGTTTTCCTCTATCATCTTTACCCGGAGGAATAATTCCAATACTTTGACCTTCGAGGTAATGTAAATCTCCTGCTGAAAGATCAAACTTGATGTGTTGAACGATACCTGAACCGCCTTCACGAACTAAAGGTTCATTGGACAAACATTTACCCATGTAAGGATTTTTAGGTTTGTAGATATTCGTGGGGATATCTTTTTTAGCCTTAGCTTGAGTCATAGACTTAGTTTTTGCAATATCTGGTTTACTGTCCGATCCATTTCCGGATGCAGCGCTACCATTGGCTGAAGGAGCCTCATTCAGAGGGCGAATACTAACAATTTTGCCACCTAAGCGACGAATGCGTCGCATTTCCTGACTCATCCGAACATAAGGAACGGTGATATAAGTGGTACCACTCCGACGAATTGGAATATTCAGGCTGTTAGTGCCACCGTTCTGACGAATACCCTCCACTTCAAAGACATACAAGCGGCTACCAGAGCCTGTCTCCGTACCAATACCAGCGGTATTTGGACTGTACATTATCAATTTCTCCCTTAACAATACCGAGCTATTTACCTGCAGAATGTGATAAATGAATCACTTTAAACCATTCTTAAGGTGATTACTCCACCCTTGTTTATCTGAGGCCTACTCCCCTACAAACAACGCAGAAGTAAAAGCCTATGGTCTTCGCTCTACTTTAAATTATTCTACAGGGAAGACTGTCCAAAACCTACCGCCTTGTTCGACTCAAATCTAAAATTAATCTCCACTGCCTCAAGGATTTTCAGGTTTACAGGCTGATAGACTGTAAATGAGTGCGAGGATTATCACTCCGATTGGCTTTGATTTTTTCGTAATATTCTCGTTCAGTTGCACTCAAATTTTTCGGCGGGATCACCACTAATTTAACCAATTGATCGCTGCGTTGGCTTCCCTTCGCTTTCGGCCAGCCTTTCCCCCGCAGTCGCAAAGACTGTCCAGATCGAACACCTGGGGGAATATTCATGGTCACGCTGCCATCGGGTGTGGGCACTTCTATTGCTCCTCCCAGCACAATCTCATCGGGGGTAACGGGAATTTCACACACCAGATTTTCCCCTTCAAACTGAAAGAAAGGATGAGATTGAATATCCACTTTCAAGTACAAATCTCCCCGTTGTTGGGTGTAGGGGTCCAGTTGTCCTTGGCCACGGACTCGAATTTTACTCCCCGGTTTAACTCCGGCTGGAATTGAGACCTCTCCGCTTCCCACTTGTCGTTTAGTGCCGTGAAATGCTTCACTCAGGGTTAAGGAGACGGTTGCCTCGGTGTCAAAACTAGAGGGGGAGTTGCGGCGATTAAATTCTGAGGCGAAATCGTCCACCCCACCTCGGTAACCGGTTGAATTACCCGAACGGGTTCGATAAGAATAGCTGCGGCGTGTACTGCCGCGACGACCGGTTGAGGTGCCCCCGCCAGCGGCTGAGCGACCTAAGAGAACACTAATAAATTCATCAAAACTGCTAAACTGGCTGAAGTCAAACCCGTTAAAATCAACATTGGCACTACTGCCAGACCATTGATTACTATTACCGACTTGATTCCAGTATTGACCGAATTGATCGTACTTTTTACGCTTATCACTGTCAGACAAGACTTCGTAAGCTTCACTAATTTCTTTAAACCGGGTTTCAGCCGCTTTATCTCCAGGATTCATGTCTGGATGATATTGACGAGCCAATTTTCGGTAAGCTTTTTTTATCTCTTCGGCAGTGGCACTTTTTTTTAATCCTAAAACTGCATAGTAGTCTTTATAATCTGTCGCAGCCATTCGTGATCTTCCTCTAAATTTAAAATTTTAAGTATTAGTGATGAAGTGTTGAACACACTTCGTTGTGATTCGGCTGAACTTGAGAGATCTCAATACATTTAAGATACACCTCGCATTACTCTATCAAAACTCATCTCTGTATTGGGTTCGGTTCTTGCGTTGGAGGCGATCGCAATTTCCGTACTTACCGCACTCTTCGGGGGTGAGTCCCATGATCCTAGAGTCGATATCTATCCACAATCATATCAATAGCAACCCTCAAAGGAAAGGGGTAACAAGATGCGGTTTTCACATCTGGTATCCCTTAATACGGATTAAATGCTCAGGAACTTTTTTGACTATAAAGCGAGATGAGACTTATGCCGGAGTTGCTCATATTGCTTGGCTTTTCGGCTTGAGTTGATAGGGATATGGGCGGATTATTCTTGGAAAACTAAACATTGCTGCGCCTGATTTCTTCAGAAATTTTATCCGCAATCATAACATTGTTTAACTTCTATGGCATCCCCTCACCCATGAATTTTATTAGATAGAGTTCGATCAAATTGACCGGAATTCGTTGTTTGGCGGAGGAATAGGGAAGTGGTAGATGCACCTGATAGTTTTCCCCTGACAGCGATGTTAGGGGATTTTTTTTATCTGTGGTGACTTAGTCAGGCATCATCAGAAAGTCCATTCAACAGCGATGCTAAGTCATGCCAACCCAATACACCCATTATTGGCTAAATTGAAGGATAGTTTGCCTGAGTGCGTTACAATCATCACAACAAAAACTCTTCCCCTCGCTAGTCGATCTGAGTGCTTTATGCAACTGAGATCGGGAATGGGAAAATATTAAACCAACGATTATTGATTTTACTGGAATATCATGGCAACTGAAACAAACAAAAAGTTATCCACTGAAAAAAGCTTAAAGGCGATGAAATCATTTGCCGAGAAGTATGCCAAGAATACAGATACTTATTTTTGTGTTGACCCCTCTGTTACTGCTGTCGTCATTGAAGGACTGGCTAAGCATAAAGATGATTTAGGTGCGCCTCTATGTCCTTGTCGTCACTATGAAGACAAAGAAGCTGAGGTGAAAAATACCTTCTGGAATTGTCCTTGTGTACCCATGCGAGAACGTAAAGAATGTCACTGTATGCTGTTCCTGACACCGGATAATGACTTTGCTGGAGAACAGCAAACGATTACCCCCGAAGACCTCGAAAGTACCCGACAAACAATGGCTTAGTTTAAAGATTTGAATTAGGATTTAACTCAGATAGCTCTGCAAAAGTAGGGCTATTTTTCTGAGTTTTTGATTTGTTTTTTATTATTCCTCAGCAGAATAATTTATTTTCCCTACCCTGATAAAATATCGGTGTCTCGCCTACTGAATAAACACCCGGATACCCGAGCAAATTTTTCTAATAGGATATTGTTTACTAATTATTAATTAATCCCTTATAATTGTAGAATATTAAGTGTAATTTATAGTTTATTTTTCATGGACGATATCATTCCCGCTGCATTTTGGCAAGGTGTTGAGCAGTTCAACCAACATGAGTTTTATGCCTGTCATGATACCTTAGAAGCATTGTGGATGGAATCAATGGAACCCGATAAGCGATTTTATCAAGGTGTTTTACAAATTGCAGTTGGACTCTATCATCTGAGTAATCAAAACTGGCGAGGTTCAGCCATGCTGATGGGAGAAGGCATTGGTCGATTAGATTATTATCAACCTGAATATTCTGGGATAAATGTAGAAGAATTAGTGATTCAAACATCAGCCCTGCTTAAAAAAATTCAACAAGCTGACGTAGACAATTCAATTGAATTGAGTCAATTAGAAATACCTCATATTCAAAAAATATAGAAAAATTTTATATCAATATAACTTTTTTATTGAATTCATCCCGAATCACTTATGTCGGTGTCCTATAAAAATCGATAACATTTTTATCTAATTTTTCCTAATATTTTCGGATTGAAAGGAGGAATACAGGTTTACTCAACCTTTTTCTTAAAAGCTTTACAGCAACTTTATCCAGAAGCAGATTATAATTTCTTCCTAAAATATAACTCTCAAATAACCTAATATTATCCATTTATTCCTCATACGAATTTCCACTAGTTTTGCTGTTTAAATCGGCAAGTTAACAATCTATTAATTATACTAAAATTTATTATTACTGGATTATAAAAATAACCTAATATTACTATTGCAATTCTCGTAAACTATGGAAGACTAGGTTATATACTCTATTGTTTCATTGGAACTAAATATTGGATCGTAGCTCATGGTGATGAAGTGGTGCGCGACTCAGTTACCGAATGTTCATTATTTTATTGTTGGAAAAGGTGATGCTATCCCCCAAATTGAGTCTCTTATTCAACAACTTAATCTCAAAAGCTGCGTTACCCTGACTAGATTTGTACCCGATGAAGAGTTATGTAGTTATTATAACTTATGTGATGTTTTTGCGCTTGAGAGCCGCATAGAAGGGTTTGGAATTGTGTATTTAGAAGCTTTAGCCTGTGGTAAATCCCTCTTAGCTGGTAATGTAGATAGCTCCGTCGATCCCCTTGAACAAGGGAAACTCGGCTGTTTGGTGAACCCTGAAGACATAGAGAGCGATACGCCGTCAACTCAATTCAAATTCTCCAAGGTTCTTATGCTAAGATAGCATTATATCAGCCGACTCTCTTAAGACAAAAAACTATAGAAAAGTAGGAATTTTCTCAGTTTAAAGCGCGGCTGTTTACCCGGGTCGAATCATCGATAAATCCAGGTCTATAATCAACTGATTGATTAAATAGAGGTGATAACTGACTGATCGCTGATTGTCTTCTCAAAAAACATCTATCCAAGAGATGATTGCGTCCCTTGAAAAATTACTGTATGCTTTAGCAGATAGTGACTAAAACGAATATATTCTGCTCGTAGACCCGTGGTAAAGCGCTAGCAGATAGCTCCAGGGGAAGGGAGTGGTGTTTGAGTCCTAAGCAGTGATTAAATTTGATTCAATCTTACAGAAATTGAACTGTAAGGTGGGTGCTTCTAATGCCTTGTATAAAAACTGTGTTGATTTAATCCCTCAGTACAAATAGTTGGGTAATTCTCTGCATTTAACAGAGTGACTCAACAGAAGTACAAAACAAATGAGTTCACCCCAATCTAGAAATAAGGAATTGGGTCTGGGTTCTAATGGGTCTACATTTAAAACACAAAAAATTGTTGAAGCGCTGAAAATAGATGATTGAACGGCAAACCCCGATCGGAGTCATTTACGTTCAGCGTGGAGCGCGATAATTCAATTAACATCTACCCGAGGAAAGTATTGCATCATGTTCATCAATTCTCCAACACTAATTGTCGTCGATTCAAAAGTTGCAGACTACGAAAGCCTAATTAACGCTAAGGTTTCAGATGCTGATGTAGTTCTGCTAGAACCTGAGAAAGATGGCATTATTCAAATTACAAATGCCCTTGCAAAAAAACGCAATTTGCGATCGCTTCAAATCTTATCCCATGGCCGTCCCGGTGAATTGCAACTGGGTAATATTCGCCTCAACTCAGACACAATTTCAAAGTACAGCGCTATTTTACAAACCTGGAAAGCTGCATTTAGTCCTGAGGCAGATATCCTATTGTATAGCTGCTGTGTGGGGGCAGGAGAAACTGGACAGCAATTGATCCAGCAACTGACCCAACAGACTCAAATCCCGGTAGCAGCATCGACAAGTCTCATCGGTAACGCGGCTTCGGGGGGCAACTGGCAACTGGATGTTAACCCCAACTCAGTTCAATCTACCCTAGCCATTCAACCCACGGCATTAGCTGCCTATGCAGGGGTTTTGGTGCTGCTTGTAACCGAAAGTTTTGCTGAAGATACCCTGACTGTTCAACCGTTTAGCAGTCAACTACGGTGGATTTATGGAACCCAGCAAAGTGTCAATAACCCCGATGACCGAGAAAGCCCCTTCATCACCGCACGGGAGACTCGTACCCCAGAACTGATGGGAATTCCAGGGGTTCCCAGTGGTATTACGCCTGATGCAGTGGGAGAAGGGGCGCTGAGACTGACAGCCGCCCGTAATGATGAAACTGGATTTATTATTTATGACTTTTCCGTCCGTTCCGATGCCGGTTTAGAAGTGATCTTTGATTTTCATGCCTATGGCGGCACAGGGGCAGATGGATTTAGCTTTTTCTTAATTGACGGAGAAGCCTCTCCTCAACAAAGTGGTGGATTTGGTGGATCGTTAGGATATGCTCCTCGAACTGATATAGCGGTTCCGGAACCGGGATTGTTAGGGGGCTATCTGGGGATTGGATTTGATGAATTTGGTAACTTTGCCAGGGGAACAGAAGGACGCAATGGCGGTATTGAGTCTCGGGTTCCGGATGCAATTACATTGCGAGGGAGTGAAGAAACAGATTATCAATTTCTTACCACCACAGGAGAATTAGATTTTAGCTTAGATGTTCCGGATGCAACCAATCGCGATGATGCGACCCGCAGTGTTGAGATTCTTCTGACTCAAGACGGACTGCTGACCATTTCAATTGATAGTGACTCTGACGGGGTATTTGAACCGGGAGAAGTTTTAATTGAATCGTTTGATGTTCAAACCGCAAACGGAGGAGATTTTCCAGAACGATTTAAGTTTGGGTTTGCGGCTTCGACTGGACGAAGAACCAATATTCACGAAATCAGTAACGTTAGGATTTCAACCTTACAAGAACCCCCCGTGATCGATCTCGATAGAAACGCCATTGGGGTGAACTTCAATACTACTTTTACTGTCGGTGGTGGGCCGATTGCGATCGCCGATCAAACCTTAATTGTTGATCAAGACGATACAGAACTAACCAGTGCCACGGTGACGCTGACCAATCCCCGGAATGTGGCAACAGAAAGCCTTAATCTCACCGATACTGGACTGCAATTAGCGGATCAGTTGGGTTTGACGGTCACAGGTGTTGGCACTGCCGACATTGAAATTAGTGGTTCGGCTTTGGAGGCTGATTATGCCAGCTTAATCGATCAAATTGTTTACAACAACACAGCAGGTAGCCCCAATCTCAACACTCGAACAATTGAGACAGTGGTTCGAGATCTACCCGGTGAGGATGGATTTAATAGTAATATTGGCCGGACTGTCATTACATTTGATGCCACCAACCGAAACTTAGCCCCGAACACAGAAGATATTGCCAATCCTGCCATTACGAATGATGCGGCTCAAACCCCCCTGGCTGCCCTTCAAGGTAGCGATCAAGACGGGGAAGTGGTCAGTTTTAGGATCACAGAATTACCGATTCAGGGGACATTATTCTTAGGGGATGAGCCGCTGAATCAAACCACACAAGAAATCCCCATCGACCAAGCCAGCAATTTACGCTTTACCCCGAATGACGGTTTCGTGGGAACGGCAAGTTTTAGTTATGTGGCGGTTGATGACGATGATGCTGAAGATCCCACCCCAGCAACATTCTCTATCCCCGTTACATCCGGAAATCAACCCCCTGAAACCCAGGATATTACCATCGAGGTTGTCACAGCAACACAGGCTCTAGTGCTGAGTTCCCCCTTAGCCGGGAGTGATAGTGACGGAACAGTTGAAGCGTTTCGGATTACAGAATTACCCGAGCGCGGGACATTATTCCTTGATGATGTTGCGGTTGAACTGGATCAAACCATTCCAGCGCTGCGGGCTGGCGATCTCACCTTTACCCCCAATAGTACTCAATTTTTTGATGTTGCCACCTTTCAATATGCGGCAATTGACAATGAAGGAGCAATTGATCCCTCACCCGCCTTTTATGTTATTCCCACCATTGATAATTTTCCGCCTATTGCCGAAGCAATTGTTCAACCCCCCATTGATCTCGGAGCCACTCAAGTCGCCATCGATCCACCTCCCAGCGGTGAAGATGCCGATGGTACAGTAGAAAGATTTAATCTGGTTACTCTTCCCACCAATGGTCAACTATTTCTAAATGGGGAACTGATTGAGGATACGGAGAATTTTCAAAATCTTGACATTGAGTTAGCAACCCAACTCAGCTTTACCCCCAATGCTGACTTTGTGGGGAATGACCGCTTTGAATATACCGTCACCGATAACGATGGAGTCCGGTCATTTAACCGAGGGACAGTAATTTTACCGGTGGTTGATGAGACGGTTACCAATATTGCGCCGACGGTTAATAATATTGCCTCCGATCCCATTCGTAATGATGCAGGAGAAGTAACTGTTCCTGCCTTAGAAGGGCAAGATGAAGATGGGGAAGTTGTTTCTTTTTCCTTTGTTCGTGTATCGGCAAATGGACAACTGTTAGTTGATGGTGAAGCTGTTACTCGAGATGCAGCCATTACCCCAGAACAAGCAACTCAGTTAAGTTATATCCCGAATGACGGTTTTGTCGGAACTTCGACATTCTCTTATATTGCCACGGATAATGAAGGAGCCCAATCCCTACTTCCGGCTTTACTATCAATCCCTGTAACACCCGGAAACCAACCCCCAGTCACAGAAAGTCGGGTCTCGTTACCCATTTCTAATACGAATAACGCAGCCGAAGTTCCCGAATTAAACGGAACCGATAGTGATGGGGAAGTGGTGGGTTTCCGAATTACTCGCTTACCGATTGATGATAGGGGACGGTTAGTTTTTAATGGGGAAGAAATCACCAATTTAAACCAACTCCCAGACCTACTCACGCCAGAAGAGGCTGACAGTTTACGGTTTAATCCCAATGATGAGTTTATTGGTAATGCCACTTTTCAATATGCCGCAGTGGATGATAGCGGGGCTGTCGATCCGACTCCTGCAACGATTACCTTACCCATTATTGTTTCCACCAATATTCCACCCCAAGCCCAGAATGTCACGTTTCTACGGCTGATTGAAATAGAAGAATCTCAGGTAGAATTATCCCCCCTCGAAGCGGAGGATGTGGATGGAACCATTGCCAGCTTTAGCCTGACCACATTGCCAAACGGTAACTTATTCTTAGGAGATGGTACAGCGGTTACCGATATCAATCAAGTTCAAGATCTCTCTCCTACCGCCGCTGGTGAATTATTGTATACTCCCGCAGCAGTATTTTCGGAGAATATTGATACGTTTGAATTTACCGCTACAGATAACGAAGGCGCAGTAGCCCCATTTCCCGCCACTTATATTCTGCCCATTGCAACACCTGGGGAAACGGAAAATCAAGCCCCCATTGTCGATAGTTTACGCAACCCCAGTATCCTTCAAGGTAGCACTGCAGCCGACTTAATTCCTCTCAGCGGCAGTGATGCAGACGGTACGGTGGTAGAATTTCAGATTACTCAGTTACCAGACGTAGGTCAACTATTTTTAGGGGAAGCAGTAGTCAACGAAGATACGGTTATTCCAATTAACCAAGCAGGGAATTTAACCTATACACCCCCGGTTAATTTTAGCGGATTTGCTGATTTTCGTTATATTGCGGTTGATGATGCGGGAGAGGAAAGCGTTTCACCGGCCCTGTTTACGATTCCAGTGATTGAACCTGAACCCACTGTTAATCCTTTACCTCCTGTCGTTATACCCCCACCCTTGCCGACTGAACCTACACAACCGACTGAACCGACTGAACCGACTGAACCAACTGAACCTACACAACCAACTGAACCAACTGAACCCACACAACCTGTCAACCCCCCTGGACCTGTTGTCCGGCCGGATGATGGACTAGAGGAGTTATGTAATTTTTGTGGCGACGCTCCCCAATTTACTGGCATAGCCTTACCGACAGTCCCCACAGAAGAGATTGTTTTGAATGAGGTTGCAACGACTATCACCGGAACCGATGAAGATGATATCTTAACAGGTTCTGCTGTCGGTGAAGAAATTATCGGTCAGCCCGGTAATGATTTACTGTTGGGTATTGGCGGTAATGATAACCTGTTGGGAGACGAGGATAATGATACCCTCGTGGGAGGTAATGGTGATGATGTTGCCTTCGGTGGTACAGAAGATGATATTCTGTATGGTTTGTTTGGACAGGATACGTTAAGCGGAAATCAAGGGAATGATAGCCTATTTGGCGGTACTAACGATTTATCTAATCCTGAAACCAACGGGGCAGATTTCTTACAAGGCAATGGCGGTAATGATTTCCTCGTGGGTAATCAAAATGACGATACCTTACGCGGTAATGATGGTAACGATCAAGCCTTTGGGGGTAAAGGCAACGACCTAGTTTACGGGGATTTTGGTATTGATACCATTTTCGGTAATTTAGGTAATGATACTTTAATTGCAGATCCAGGCTTTGACAGTTTAACTCTGACAACTGCTGCGGCCGATCCGGATTTAGTCTTTGGTAACGCTGGGGCAGACCTATTACACGGTGGCCCCGGTCGGGATACCTTACATGGGGGTAAAAATGATGACTTTGGTTATGGAGGTTTAGATAGCGATATTCTCCGGGGTGAGTTAGGCAACGATACCCTGTTTGGAGATATGGGAGACGATACCTTAGTCGGGGATACGGGTGACCCCAGTTCGACTGAAGGCGGCGCAGATCTGCTGTTAGGGGGTAGAGGTGATGATAGTTTAATCGGCGATCGCAATAGCGATACTCTTCTTGGCGGCCGAGGTGAGGATCTCCTGCGGGGCGGTTCTGAAAACGATCAACTGTTTGGGGAAAGGGGTGACGATACCTTGTATGGCGATGAAGGTAACGATCTCGTTTGTGGGAATGTTGGGAATGATACCCTGTTTGGCGATTTAGGCAGCCCTCAACCGGTTGGTAATGCAGGTAGTCGAGATAGTCTCTGTGGCGGGGCTGGAGATGATCTGGTGAATGGGAATCAAGGTAACGATCTATTGTGTGGCGATCTGGGCAACGATACCCTATTTGGCGGTAAGGATAATGATACCTTAATTGGGGCAGCCGGAGATGATGTTCTCTGGGGCGATGGAGGGAATGATACCCTTTCCGGGGGGAATGGTCAGGATCGGTTTGTTCTCAGCGCTAATAGTGGGTCGGATGTGATTACTGATTTTACCGATACGATTGATTTAATCGGATTAACCGCCGGGTTGACTTTTGCCGATTTAACGATTGAATCAGTGAATAACAATACTTTAATTCGTTTCAATGGCGATCTATTAGTCACCTTAAATGGTATCGCCGCCAGTTCGATTACACAATCCGATTTTGTTACCCTCTAAAACTTTTTCTAAATCTTTTGAGAGGCGTTCTTCGGAACGTCTTTTTTTATTAAAAAAAATATCAATTCACTTCTTTTAAAAAATAAATTTGTTAGTCTAGAATAAACGTAGTTTTTAATACCCGTGTTATTGATCTAACTTTAAAACAGAGTTAATCACACATTCTATAATTTTGAGACTCTCCATTCCTTTTATTTCAAGATTATCAAGATCTTAATGTGTAGAACTGGAGTTAAAAAATACTCAAAATTGGGGAACCCTAAAAAGTAAATGACACCTACTTTAGTATCAAAAATGTCACTAAGTATTCAAAAAACCAGTATATTCCTCATGGCAATGCTACTGAGTCATGGGTGCAGCGTCCCCAGCCTCAATTCATCCGTTCCATCAAACGAGGTGACAGACAATCCAGCCGAAAACGATAGTCAAACACTCACTCAATTAAAAATTGCTATTTTACCAACCGTCAATTCAGAAGAACAGCAACAGAGAATTCAACGTTTTGATAAATATCTTGAACAAAGATTAGGGATATCCGTTGATATTCAACTCACCCCCAGTTATGCCGAAACAGTTGATTTGTTAGTAGAAGAAAAAGTACAGATGGCTTATTTAGGGCCGCTGACTTATATTGAAGCGAAAGAACGTAATCCTAATCTTGAACCCATTGTAGCTCATATTGAAAAGCAAACTGGACGACCCTGGTATAACAGTGTCATTGTTGTGAAAGCTGATAGTGGCATTGACACATCAGAAGATTTAGTGGGTGTCCGCTTTGGCTTTGTCAGTCCCTCTTCTACCTCCGGTTTTTTGATGCCGATTTCACACTTTCAAGAAATTGGAATTAACCCTCCAGAAGATTTTACAGAGATAGAATATGCAGGGGGTCACGATAAAAATATAAACGCTTTAATAGAAGGAAAAGTGGATGCTATTGCGATTGAATATCCTACTTATTTAGAATATCAATTTTTGAAAAAAATTACCTCTAATCAATACAAAATTATTTGGAAATCCGATCCAATTCCTCATGCACCGTTAGTGATTTCTAGCCAACTTCCCCCTGACCTCAAAATAGAGTTAAAAAAAGCACTGATTGATGCACCAGAAGGCTTAGTAGGTATTAGTGGTATTGAGTCTTCCGGTTATACCTTGGTTTCAGATCAAGACTATGAACCCATTCGCATCATACAGAAACGATTACAATCATAATCTGTCTTCTACCTAACCTTTTCTTGTGCCGATCTATTTCAAAAACAAATTGAAATAATACAGTAAAGCAGGATTTGATTACATCCTAATTCTTTTATATCCTTTGTTATTTATATTATTAATCTATTCATTCGTTAACTATGAAAATTATTACAAAATTTGTGGGTTCATCAGTTGCAGTTTTTAGTTTAATTGTCTCCTTAATTGCGGGAAGCACTGCCATATTAGCCAAAGCCGATCAGTCAGTTGAAGCCAGTCGTACTCAAACACAAAAAGTACTTGATAAAGCTTTTTTTCTAGAGTTTACTTTACATGGGCAAGTAGCAGCGCTAAAAGATTATTTATTTCTCAATAAAAATTCTATCGATCTGGCTAAATATCAAAAAGCAAGGTCTCAGTTTATTATTACTCTTGAGGAGCTAGAGCATTTAAATTTAGATACAGAAAAAATCAGTACAATTCGTCGTCGCCATCAAAAATTGATGAGGTTAGCCAATAATTTAAAACATTTTTATCCTAATATTAATGATGTTCAACAAGATGTGAGATCCATTAATTCTTTTCATCAGGATATTCAATTTTACATAGATTTTTTAATCAAAAACTCCGAGAAAAAACATAAATTATCTCTACAAAATGCACAGATAAACAGAAAAATATCTCATCGAATTCAGTACATCATAGTAATTTTAGTTGTATTAATATTTTTAATTCATTTTAAATTGATTATCCAACCGACTTTTAAGTCAATTAATCAGCTTCAATTAGGAGTGCTTAAAATCGGCGAAGGAGATTTTAAATCTCGCTTAAATATTAAAACTCAGGATGAAATTGAACAACTTGCTGAAAATTTTAATCAAATGGCCGATCACCTCGATCGACTTTATCAAAATATAGATCAGAAAATAGAACAATTAAATCAAACTAACGAAAATCTAGAAGAAGAAGTTAATCATCGTAAAATTGTAGAAACTCAACTTAAGCAAACTTTAAAAGAGTTAAAACAAACTCAATCTCAACTGATTCAAACTGAAAAAATGTCAAGTTTAGGTCAAATGGTAGCAGGCATTGCCCATGAAATTAATAATCCCGTCAGTTTTATTCATGGGAACTTAGATTGTGCAATGGATTATAGTCAAGATTTACTCCATTTAATAGAACTTTACCAAGAACATTACCCCAAACCAGTAGAAGATATTCAAATAGAACTTGAAGAGTTAGATATAGAATTTTTAAATAAAGATTTTACTCAACTAATGAAATCAATGAAAATGGGAACAGAACGAATTAGAAATATTGTTAAATCCCTGCGAAGCTTTTCTCGGTTGGATGAAGCCGATCTTAAAACCGTTGATATTCATGAAGGAATTGAAAGTACATTAATGATTTTAAAACATCGACTAAAAGCAAAAATAAATTATCCAGAAATTAAAATTATCAAAGAATATGGAGACTTGCCTTTAGTAGACTGTTATTCTAGACAACTGAATCAAGTGTTTATGAATATTATTAATAATGCTATTGATGCTTTAGAAGAAGATATAGTCAATAATAGTATGATTAAAATTCAGACTAAAATGATTAATCAAAACTCTGTTCAAATTAAAATTATAGATAATGGCTCAGGAATTCCTGAGAAAGTCAAGGCTAAATTATTTGATCCTTTCTTTACTACAAAACCAGTAGGGCAAGGCTCTGGACTGGGTTTATCAATCTGTTATCAAATTGTAGTGGATCGACATCAAGGTAAAATTGAATGTAATTCTATACCTGAAACAGGAACCGAGTTTATCATTGAAATTCCAGTACAGCAATGTGGAAAAGTGTTAGAAGCTTCTGTGGCTTAATTGAAGCG
>CAYNXM010000026.1:0-26926 GCA_964401105.1 uncultured Lyngbya sp.
TCAGGGTTATCCGCAACCGAATAGCGATCTCTATAGCCTTGGGGTGACTTGTTTACATCTATTAACTCGCGTCTCTCCGTTTGATTTATATGATGAGAAATCAGAAACTTGGGTTTGGCGAGACTATTTAAAACATCCCGTGAGCCATCGACTGGGGTGTATTTTAGACGGGATGGTCAATCGTAACCCAATAGATCGTTATCAATCAGCAGGAGACATTCTAGAGGACTTACGGGCAAAATGGAGTCCGTTAGCCTCGGTGAGTGCGCCTCAAAATCAACGGCTATTGACCGCAGCAGGGGCAGTCATGCTGGGGGCATTGGCTTGGTGTCTGAGCGCCCAGTTTCCGATTTCACAACCCCGTCCGGTCTCCCAACTCCCCGATCCTCTGCCTCCGATTCAAACCCGTCGTCTCATTCCAGTTGAGCCACATCTTCCCAGGCTGTCAGCCCCTCAAATGAGACTGTTAAGGAAAACTCAGGGGCCTGTGTGGGCGATCGCAGTCAATCCCAATGGCCGCACTTTAGCCTCTGGAAAAACAAACGGTCAAATAGAGATTATCGATCTACAAACCGGACAGATATTACACACTTTCAGCGGACATTCTAGCCCTGTTGGAGCACTTGATATTAGTCCAGATGGTCGTTATCTGGCAACTGGCAGTGGTGATAAAACGATTAAAATTTGGGATCTAGACAATAGTCGCTTAGTCAGAACGATTTATGGTCATCAAGCCTGGGTTTATGATGTTGCCTTCAGTCCAGATGGTCAAACTTTAGCCAGTGTGAGTCAGGATCAAACCTTAAAGTTGTGGGATATGGGCACAGGCTGGGAAGTGGGTCAACTGCGAGGACAAGCTAAAGATGTTCAGTCCATCGCTTTTAGTCCGGATCATCAACTGTTGGTAACCGGTAGTGGCGAAGGTCAAGTAGAATTATGGAATTGGCGCACACAGCAGCTTATCCGGTCAATTCCGGCTCATTCTCAAGCGATTTGGTCTGTGACCATTAGTCCGGATGGTCAAACCTTAGCCACGGGCAGTTGGGATCATTCCGTCAAGTTATGGGATTTAGATCAAATTCGCTCAGAATACTTTTATAGTCGTTCTCATCAAACGATTGTAGGTCATCGTGATAAAGTGATCTCTTTGGAATTTAGTCCCGATAGCCGAACCTTAGCCAGCGCAGATGTGACAGGCAATGTCAAGCTGTGGTCTTCTCTAACGGGAGAATTGCAAGGCAGTCTGAGTGGTCATCGATCTTGGGTGGATTTACAATTCCATCCCAATCAAGATTTTCTTCTCAGTGGCAGTTTGGATGACACGATTAAAGTTTGGCGATTATCACGGTGATTAGCTGTTGCGGATGTGTTGTGGAGATGTTCTACGGAATATCTCTGCAACGGTTAATTGAAACACCTTAAACTTGCCGACATGAAGCTTGAAGACAAACAAGTATTAATTGAGTATCTCAATCAATTTATTACCCAGGAAAGACGACAGCGTATCGAGACAGTTTTGCAACAGCGGACTCGACAAATCACGATTGTTTTAGAAGATATCTATCAAGCCCATAACGCCAGTGCTTGTCTGAGAAGTTGTGATGGTTTTGGTCTTCAGGATGTGCATATTGTAGAAAACCGCAATCTATTTAATCTGAATCGAGATGTTAGTTTAGGTTCTGATCGATGGTTAACATTATATCATCATTGTCAGCCCAAAATCAATAATACAAAATACTGTGTTGAACAGTTGAAACAAGCGGGATATCAAATTGTTGCCACCACGCCCCATGAACAAGAAATGACTTTAGATCAATTACCCATCGATCAGAAAATAGCCTTAGTTTTTGGCACGGAATTAGATGGGATTTCTGATGCTGTCCAGTCTCAGGCCGATCGACTGGTTCGGATTCCGATGACGGGTTTTTGCGAAAGTTTTAATATTTCAGTTAGTGTCGCATTGTGTTTATACGATCTCACCACTCGTTTAAGAAAATCCTCCGTTAATTGGCAATTAAGCCAAGGGGAAAAACAAGAATTACGCTATCAATGGATTCGTCAATCGATTCGACACGGAAAGCAAATTGAACAACGATTTCTTCAGCAGCATTAATGATAAATTGAGGAGTAATTATAAACAGATTTTATTCGACAAACCCCGCACATACAGTTCCACCCGAGGCGATCGCTCTCGATAAAAGATAATACCTCGAAAATCTCTCGTTGGACTTTCAAAAGATAATTGTTCACCATCTGTGGCTTGAATTTTAACCTCTCCAATTTTAACAATGACTTGCTGATGTTCTACTTTAATTTTAATTTCTCTAGATGTGACTGTATCTCGAATTAATATCCATAGTATTTCTTCTCTTTTAACTCGTTTAATATCTAGTGAAGCGATAGAAAAACGATAAGCCCCAATCTCTTTACTCAGAGGTGTAATTTTAATATTGGCAGGTAACCCAGTAATTTCATTCTGAGGATATTGAGATGTATCTGCTAAATTTCGAGATGAAAAAATGATATAATTATCATCAGGAATCCGAGGCGGTTCAAGAGAAACATCTGACCAATGAATAGCCCAATCATAACCTCGCTGAGCAATTTCCTGGCGAATAGATGCCAGTCGTTTTGGTTCTGCGACCGCAAAATATTCTTGTTGTTTTAACTTCGTTGCCATCCAGCGCTGACGAGTCCATTGACATAAATGAGGGTTACGTTGATTATAAATAAATCGCTCATAAAATCGTAATGTTGGTATTAATTCCCCTATTTTTTCAAAAGCAATACCAATTTCAGCAACAGATAAATGCTGTTTTAAATTGGGTATTTTTAAGACTTGATCCATTAAAACTGTATAGCTTAAGCGAATTTCTATAAATTGTTTAGGTGCGATACTCGAACGAGATAATTGACGAACTAATTCAATTTTAAGTAAATTTTGCTCAGCTTGTGAGCAGTTTTCAATTGCCAATATTATATCCTTCCAGCGCTTAATCTGAATTAAATATTCTGCCCAATCTCGATAGCGATGTTGCCGTTGTAATGCCCGTCCAATATAATCAATAAACTTCAACCATTGCGGAGTACCAGGTTGACCAGCATTTTCCCACTCGCTAATAATTTGACGATCTGCTTTTGCCTTTTCTAAATAAGGTAATCCTTCCGGAAATCCCAATAATTCAGCCTTAGCTAAATCATATTCTCGTTTATTGGTTTTGCCGCTAATTTGCCAACAATTAATTGCCCGCTTTAAGTTTTTTGCTCGATAAAAACAATCTCCTGCTAACGGTAACATTCCTGGATATTTCGCTTCATCTAATCCTTCCAAAACATCACCAATTTGTTGCCATTCTTGAGAGTCCAGTTGCTTCTCTTTGATCAAATGACGAATCTGATTAGTATATTCCTGTAGAGTTACTTTCCAAGCTTTCACTAAACGATTTTCCTTGAGAATAGAAGTTCCTAAATATTCTTCTAAAAAGTGAGTAAATTCCTGAATTCTGGCAATTGTCTTAGGCAGACTTGCCATAAACCTAACTAAAGGATATTCTATTGTTTTTTGATGGGAAAATTGTCGATACCAATCTGCTAATGCTTGCCAACATAACCCCTCCCAAAAACAATTCCAAGCGTCTATTTCTTGATTGTGTCGTAAAAATAAAATCCCAGCTTTGCGAAACTCTTTATCAAATTTAAGCGCCCACGCTTCACATAATTCAGCCTTTTTAATATTGCCTAACTCTGTATAAAATTGTTTAGCCCGCCTCAGAGAAACAGAGTCTTGTTGAGAATAGCCATTTTCTTCAAATTCTTGTACTTGAGATTCTCGATTATCCCCTTCTAATCCTACTAAATTATCTCCCCAACGAATTCCGCCAATATAGCCTTCCCAATTCAACCGTTTTTCGACCTTTTCCAACCATTTATCTAGAATATTAGACTCGCCAATGGTTGCATATTGCCATAGCATTTTATCCCCTAATTTTGTATCAATAATAATTAAATCAGACATTCCTCGGCTAGCGGCAACATATAACTTATTAAAAAAGTATTCTAATTCTAAAGGATGACTCTCGTAACTTTCTGTATACTCCCAAATTGTCTGTTTAAATTCTTGAGCAAATTTGTCTCCAAACTTATATAAAATAATTAGGGGAAACTCTAAACCTTTTGCTTGAATCGCACTTAATATATTCTTTGGAGGATTTTGAGCGCTAATATTCGGAAAAAGAGGAGCTAAAAATGGATCATTTTTAACATAGTTCAATTCTCCGCCCGCTTCACAGGGCACAATAAAAATAGGAGATTTTTGTAAATGCTTTTTTAAATCTTCTGCTGTAAAAGTCTGTCGATCAAAAATAAATTTTTGCGGCTCATGAGAGACTTGATAAGATTGCCAAGCTTCTTGCGGTTTTAACTCCGGAATATTAAATAATACCTGTCGCCAAAGATGAATTAAGTTTGTTACTTTTACAATAGCTGGGCTAGAACGATAATTAGATTCTAGCTCATAAAAAGTCATATTTAGATTCAGTTGTCGTGTCGGATCAAGAGTAGCAATTACTTGATCAAAAAAGGCAGCTTTCGCACTTTCCCAGCGGAATCCTGTGGGATTTAAAGTTTGAAAAGGATCGCCAGCAAACGCAAACGGCAAGCTCATCAGCGGCGGATGTAATTCGCACTGAGAAAACACAGATAACTGCATAATTAATCGCAGTTCAAGCTTCGTAAAATCTTGAGCTTCATCACAGAAAATTGCTGTATACTTAGACTGATAACATTTGAATTCTAAAACTTTACGAATTAAATCTTGATCGTCCCAATATTTTTCCTGACTGGTTAATTGATGATACCAAGGCCAAACCTGTTTATAAATGGCTTTAAATATTTCTGTAGAAATAGTCCGTTCTCGACGCGGAACCTCTTCATAATCTTCCGGATTCATGTATTCATCATGGTTTTTTTTCAAGCTATAGCCTTTAATAAAAGTACGGATAATATGCCAGCATAATTCAGGAGAATATCGACTATATCGCCGTTGATATCGTTTTCTAAATTCATTAAATGAAAGATAATAATCTGGGTCAAATTGATCGATCGCTTCTGGGGGAAGCTGATTTAACAAAAAATTCTTAAAGGATTGAAAGCAAACCTCAAGAGAGGCTTTGCGAATATGTCCATTCGTTTCAAGCAGAAACTTGTGATGATTTGTCAACAGTTTCTCAACCCCTTCTTTGGCTTTGGTTAAAAGCCGTTCATTGTAGGTCAAAAATAGCGGATGATAAATTGAATCTCCCGGTTTTTCTTCTAAATAATATTTTTGATAGCGATCGCAATAATCGGCAAACAAATAAATTAACATAGTGGACTTACCACTGCCCGCTCGTCCATTAATAAAAACGGGAAGAGAATGATTTTTCCACTCTGATGTTGATAAGTCATGTAAGATTTCTTCTTCTTCTACCGACAGTGCTAAATTAATCCCAGTATCACGCTCAAGTTCCAACCAAATATCTGAATCTGCAATTAAATAATCCGGATAAGAACGACGAGTATATCGCGATAACTGATCGAATGTCGTGGGTTGAGCAAAAATAACCTGATGTTGATTAGAATTTAAGAAATGTGTAATTTCGCCAATATTAGTAATTTCGCCTTCAGAAGGAGAATGAGAAAATAATGACAAGAGAAATAGGATATTGCGGTAGGGAGAATCAGCGGTTTCTAAACGGCTAAATAAAATATAACGGTCTTCATTCGATTGACCGCATAAATAAATATTTTGCCAATGAGTTGCCGTACGAATAATCCCATTGTTTTGACTATTGCCTTCAACTAAATCGGTTAAAATCTCATAATAAGTTCGCCACTGAAGCTGAACTTCAGACTGTTTAAACTGATTCACCCAAACTTCACTTTCACAAATAATAGTATCATTAACATTTCTTGCCCAAGTGGGACGATCTAGCCATAAATGATATAATCTATCCGGTAAAGATAACCGAGGCGGTGATAGATGCTGTTCTTGCTGTTGAGCCTGAATACTGGCTTCTAATTGCAACCGATTAATCTGGGAGTCCAGATATTTTTGACCATATTGGTCTGGGTTACGTAAGAAAGCTTCATATTCTTTTCCCCCTCGAGTAAAGACAGCCAGCAAACAGAAAACATGACAAGAGTGAAGCTTAATAATCCTGCCCACTAACCTCAAATTATTTTTAATGGGTCGCTTTAAGTAAGGGTAAATCCACTCAAATAGACTGTAGACAGCCGTTACACCTTGCTTTTGCACTGTAACCAACAATTCTGCGACGTTAGCCTGAATGCCTTGTTGCTTGGCTTGCTGGTCAAATTGAGAAGTTGTATAGATGTACATAGGCTTGCTGCTCGCTGTCAACCCAAGTCCGTCTCCGGTGGCTATAAGGTTATTGTGCTTGATCAAGCCCAAAGATTACAAATTTTGTGTAGAATTTTGAGCCATCAATATCGACAGATTTGTTAATAGTCATCAGCACGTCATCGTCAGTAGAGACACTCCATGCAGAGACGTTCCATGGAACGTCTCTACCTAAGCCTCAGGTGGGAAAATCGAAGTCAAATTCATCAAATTTGAAGCTGACCCGATCTATCCGACATCAAAGATTTCATCCCTCGCCTAGAATATGAAGAAGAAGCAAAATATTTGGACTAGTGAGCTTTCTCGGGTTAAAACTATTAAGAATTGAGTCAATCATTCAGGGTTTAATTTATTAGTAATTGCTGTGCTTGGGCACAAGAAATAGAAGATAATATCATCAACTTTACTCAGTTGGCATAAGTTCAGATAAGGCATAACGAGCAACTGCTAAACTAATTCGAGCCTGCTCCACTTCAGACATTTCGGTCCATTGCGTCCGGCTAATCTCTGTTTCTGAGCCGAGCATCGAATAAGCAAAAGGTCTGGCTAAAACATATAAATCTTCAGCTTGCCATTGAGGTAGAATATCCTGCACACATTCAACCAATTGATCTGCTAAAGAAACACTGCAATCTGACATTTGTTTTCCAACTTGTAGGGCGGCTTGAGCAAGATGATGTAATAAATCTGGGGGAACTCGATCTGCAAATCTTTGGAAGAGAGATTGTTGTAGAGTCGTTACGGTGTAAAGCTGTTCGACCTGAGTCAATAATGCTTGAGATCTCTGGCTGATCTCAACATCGGTGAAACACTCTGACAATTCAAACTCAGTTTCTAATTCTGCCAAATAGGTGTCTGATTCTGATTGTATGGGATTCCAGGGATAGGTACTTTCTTCCTCAAATAATGCTTGCAGTAAATCTAAATCTGTTTGTGTTGAATTGATTTTAGAATGAATTGTCATGGATCGGTGTCCTTATTGAAATAGTCTCGATTTAGGGGATAGGGGATAGGTAGGATTTTACTTTGAATAAGTCGGTTAATTCAAAGTCTCTTTTTCCTGGGATTGCTGAAAATTGTTAGATCACAGGGAAACAGTAAATTCATATTCTTTTTAGATTAGCTCAGTTTGTTTCAATATTTTCAACTTAATTATTCTCTCATAGTGATCAACGTTCTTAGCTACAACCCTCTTGCGAGCCATTCCGTAATCTCGGGGTGAGGTGAGCGCTTTCTATACCTATAGTCAGTTTCACGACAATTGTAAAAGCTTTATCATGAGTAGATTATGAATTAATCATCTATGTATATATGACAACTCCAACGACTACCGATCAAGAAAAATTCTTCATCGTTGGGATTGGTGCCTCGGCTGGTGGTGTACAAGCTTTAGAGTCTTTCTTTAATCACCTGCCGGATAATCCGAATGGTGCTTTTGTTGTTGTTCAACATCTTTCACCCAATCATCGCAGCATGATGACCGAAATCTTGCAGCGGCAAACCACTTTACCCGTAGAAGAAGTCAAGGATCAAACCCTCCTCGAACCCGCTAAAGTGTATGTGTTACCGCCCCGTAAAACCCTGATCCTCGAAGATCGACGACTCCATCTAGAAGACATTTCAGAATCTCCCCGTCATCCCATTGATCGGTTTTTTCAATCTCTCGTTAATGGCTGGGGAGAACACACGATTGCTATCCTGCTGTCTGGGACAGGAAATGACGGTACCGAAGGACTACAAGCCGTCAGCCGTGCGGGGGGTATTGCGTTGGTACAATCTCCTGAGACGGCACAATTTACCAGTATGCCGACTAGCGCTATTCCTTCTGGTTTAGTCGATGAGATCCTCTCTCCTGAAGATTTAGCACAAACCGTTTATGAATTAATTCGATTTTCACAGAATTTTCCCACCGCTAAAATTAGTGATGCTAGCTTAATTGATCCAGATCTGCTTCAACGTATTCTTAATATTTTGGCAGAACGGGAAGAAATTGACTTTTCTCACTACAAAGTCAGCACCCTGAGCCGACGCATTCATCACCGTTGCGCCCTAACTCGTCACGAAAGCATTAAAGAATATATCACTCTTCTCGAAGAGTCCGTCGAAGAACAAAAACTCTTACGTCAAGATCTGCTGATTGGTGCAACTTGCTTTTTTCGCGACCCGGAAGTTTGGCAGTATTTAACCACCGAAATTTTACCAAGATGTATTGCTGAACTTCAACCTCAACAGCAACTGAGAATTTGGATTTCTGCCTGTGCTACCGGAGAAGAAGCCTACTCTATGGCAATTGTCGTGGATGAGATTATTCGTCAAATAGAAAAACCCCTTCAAGTCAAGATTTTCGCCACGGATCTTGATACCAATGCTTTAGAAGTCGCCGCTCAAGGAACTTACCCAGACAGTATCGCCAACGATGTTTCACCCGAACGTTTAGAGCGTTACTTTGACTACAAAGGGGATCACTATCAAGTGAAGCGAAGTCTACGGGAGATGCTGATTATTTCACCTCACGATCTGACCAAAAATGCAGGTTTTTCTAAAATGAATCTGGTGAGCTGTAGAAATGTATTAATTTATATGCAGCCTCAGCTTCAACACCAAGTTTTGCGACTGCTGCATTTCGCCTTAGCACATCAGGGAATTTTGTTACTGGGTAGTTCAGAAACCCTAGGCAGTTTAGCAGAAGAATTTACCACCCTCAACCAAAGATTGAAAGTCTTTCAGAAACAGCGAGATACTAAGCTCTCCCTGCTACCGATCACACGGCAAGCCATTGTCACCCCGCTGAAAACCTCAGTGCGAACAAAAGCCAGACAACAGCAACTAGATCGACTGCTGGGCAAAGTCTTCCAGCTTTGTCTACCGGAGCGAGAAATTACTTGCTTACTGGTTGATGACAACAACCAACTGCTGCGAGTGTTTTATAATGCCGCTCACCTTCTCGAGTATCCCATTGGAGAGGCCAATCTAGAAGTGACTGAAATTGTGCATCCGGCTTTGAAATTGCCCCTCACCACTGCTTTGCATCGCACCAGGCGAGACAAGCAACCGGTTCTGTATACTGGGATTAAGCTCGAGCAGGAGGGTGAAGAAGTCAGTGTAACAATGCGAGTTGGAGCCGATGATAATAGTCGTGCCACAGAGCATCACGTGATTATTGTGTTTGAAATAGAAGCCCCTCCCGTTTCTTCTACAACTGCATTACGATTTGATCTCGATGAAGACGCAGCCCAACAAATTACAGAGTTAGAGTATGAACTGCAACAAACTCGGGAAAATCTACAAGTTGCGATTGAAGAATTAGAAACCTCCAACGAAGAACAACAGGCAACTAACGAAGAGTTATTGGCTTCTAACGAAGAATTACAAAGCACGAATGAAGAACTTCAATCGGTTAACGAAGAGCTTTATACCGTTAATGCCGAATATCAATCTAAAATTCAAGAACTGACGCGCCTGAATAATGATATTGATAATTTATTACGCAGTACTGAAATTGGGGTAGTTTTTCTAGATGCCGATCTCAATATTCGTAAATTTACCCCCGCTGCCACTCGAACCATTAATATTAAACCCACTGATATTGGTCGTCCCCTGAGTGATTTAACCAATAGTTTAGACTGTGGGAATTTGGTAGAGATTTTACAGCAAGTGAATCAAACCCAAGAACCTCAGGAAGAAGAAGTTAAAATTACTCAGTCTGATGAATATGTGTTGATGCGGGTTCATCCCTATATCCAAGAAGGGATCGATAGCGATGGGGTGGTGATTACCTTTGTTAATATCAGTGAATTAAAGCAAGTTCAGGTTGATTTGCAGCAGGCCAATGAAATATTAGAAAATCTCTATAACACGAGTCCGGTGGGGTTATGCTTACAAGATAGCCATCTTAAATTTCTCCGAGTGAATCAAGCCCTGGCTGAAATTAATGGGGCTTCGGTTGAGCAGCATTTAGGAAAGACACTTCGAGATATTGCCCCTGAGTTAGCTGACCAAGTGGAGCCTCTCCTGCAACGGGTGATTCAAACAGGTCAACCGATCTATAATGTTGAAATTCGAGGTTGGACTGCTGCCACCCCAGAGACCAAACGGTATTGGACAGCAAACTATTACCCAGTAGACTTTCTCCGGGATGGTTGTGGTGTCGGGGCAGTGGTGATTGAGATTACAGAGCGAGTTCAGGCAGAGCTAGCCCTACGTAAGAGTGAGGCGAAATTGCTAGAAGCTCAACGACTGGCAACCATTGGCAGTTGGGAACTGGAACTTGAGGACGGTTTAAGTCTAGAAACGGCTCAGCCAGAATGGTCAGAAGAATTACTTCGTATTTATGGACTACAATCTCAACAGCCTTCCCCTAGTTTTGCTCAATTACTACAATATCATCCCCCCGAAGATCGCACCCTTCTGCAACAGTCTCTGCATCTACTGATCGCTAATGGAATTCCTTTTAGTATTGATGTCGAACTGAGGAACTCTAATCAGCAATTGCGTTACTTAAATATGATGGGTCAGGCGATTAGCAATCGAAATACCCAAACCACTCGGCTTTACGGTACGGTGATGGATATTACGGAGCGAAAACAGATAGAAACAGAACTGGTTCGTCAGAATGAAGCGCTCGAAGAGGCGATCGCAATTGCTCAAGCAGCCGACTCAGCCAACCAAGCAAAAACTGAGTTTCTTGCCAACATGAGTCATGAAATCCGCACGCCGATGAACTCTATTTTAGTCGCCAGTCAGCTTTTACAACAAACAGACCTTAAATATCAACAACAGCAACTCTTACAAACTTTGAGATCGAATGGGGAAAAATTACTGAATCTGATCAATGATATTTTGGATTTATCTAAGCTAGAAGCCCGCAAATTACGCCTAGAAAATCGTCTATTTAACCTCAATGATATTTTTCAATCTCTCTCAAATTTATTTAGCTCTCAGACTCAAGCAAAGGGCTTAGATTTAACGTTTAACCCAGCAACGGATATTCCTCAAGAACTGATGGGTGATGATTTTCGGCTACAGCAAATTCTCAGTAACTTGATGAGTAATGCGATTAAGTTTACTGCTTCTGGAGAAGTTATAGTGACTGTGGAGCGTGCATCTGATTCACCTTCAGATGAATCTTCTATTGTACTTCGCTTCAGGGTTGAAGATACCGGGATTGGAATTGATTCAGCTGATCAAGAAAATATATTTCACCCCTTTACACAAGCTGATACATCCACCACTCGTAAGTTTGGCGGCACTGGCTTAGGACTGACCATTTGTCGTCGAGTTGTAGAAGTTATGGGGGGAGAAATTGGCTTTGACAGTACTCCCGGACAAGGTTCAACGTTTTGGTTCAAAGTGCCATTTGATTTAGCAAGTTCGTCAATTTTACCTGCGGCTTCCCAAGAAACAGAGGCCTCGACCCCTGCGCCGACTGCTTCAGCAGAAAATGAAGCAAACGCTTTAAAAGTCCTCGTCGTTGAAGATTACGAAGATAATCGGATTCTCTTTTTAAATATACTAGCTCTTTTCGGCTATCAAGCAGACTCTGCGATCAATGGAGCAGAATTTTTAGAACAAATTGCTCGGGCCGATTATGATATCGTTCTGATGGATTGTCAAATGCCTGTTATGGATGGTTATGAGGCAACGCGACAGTTACGACAGCGAGAAGGTAACCAAAAACATACTATTATTATTGGGTTGACTGCTAATGCGATGGCAGGCGATCGCGAAAAGTGTTTAGAGGCAGGGATGGACGATTATTTAAGCAAACCTGTCAAGATAGAAGAGCTAGGAGATCTGTTAGAACGATGGAATCAAAAATAGTAGTTGATCTAATCGCTAATTAAAAACAACAACGATTGAGCGGGTAAGCTTCCTTCCTTGTCATTGAGATTCACGAGGATTGACCGGGAGCCTGGAAGCCCCGTGAATTTCCCAGCCGGGGAAGACGGAAAATGTTTGGGCGCCAGCCCAACCCGTCGTAGGAAAGGCGACCCGCGCGACGGGGCTTATAAACGCTGGAATTCATTTCCAGCGACAGCCCCTTGTTTTAACCGCCGTCAGTATGCCTCGGGAGTCGCTTGATGTAGTCTCGAATAACTTCCGATATTTGCCTATCCTTAGATTCTGCATAATCTTTTAGCCAGTTAAATTCTTCTTCAGACAACCTAACCCTTAGTAATTTATTTCTGGCCATTGTAGTCTCTTTGTTGCTACAATAATTGTAGATCATTAGACAAGGCACTTGTCAACCATTCAAGTAACGGCTGTCGATGAAGATAAGCGTAGGTGGCGCGTACCCACGCAAACTAATGGTTATGGGGCTGTCCGGAGACGGAGACGGAAAATGTTTGGGCGTGACGGAGACGGAAAATGTTTGGGCGCCAGCCCAACCCGTCGTAAAATGTTTGGCGTGACGGAGACGGAGACGGAAAATGTTTGGGCGTGACGGGAAATGTTTGGGCGATAGCCCAACCCGTCGATAGCCCAACCCGTCGTAAAATGTTTGGGCGCCAGCCCAACCCGTCGTAAAATGTTTGGCGTGACGGGAAATGTTTGGCGCGCGCGCCAACCCGTCAAGATAGCCAACCCGTCAAGATAGCCAACCCGTCGATAGCCCAACCCGTCGTCGAGTTACCTCGGTTGTAGAAAAAATATCTAGGTGTCAGGCTTAGCCTGTGGGAATCCTAAAATGTAAGCCAGCCTGAAAACTCAACCCCTACCCCTAGGTTTAACTTATGTCGAACTTAGGCGCGTAGACCAGGTTAGGGTGAAACACTCAAGGGATAAAGATTGAGGGCGAATGCCCCGTGTCTTTAGACCGGGGTAAGCTTACAAACTCGTCCCTTTAGAGAAAGAAATATCATCAATAATAAACTCTAAAGTGCGTCCTTGAGAACTGCCAAATCTTAACTGAGTTCCAGATTCTAATACGACTTCTTGATTCAGTATCCGCTGCCATCCTTCTGATGCTAAAACCCAAGTGCCATAACGGGAACAATCTTGTAAAAAGTAAGTCTGGGTTGTATTTCCTTCTTCTCCATCCCGACAAAAAATATTGGCGTGTTTACTGGAAACCCACTCTTCTGGGATGACAACATCATTATCGGCTAAACGTCCTACCCGTACTGTTCCCACGCCAATGGGCCATAAATAAGGAGAAGATTCAGACTCTGAACGTTCTACTAAGCGTAACCAAGCCTTGGGTACCATTGGATGATGGGGGATAATGGTTGTGCCGCGAGAGGGTTGAACTAACACTCCATCAAACTGAGGATGCATATACAATACAGGTAAGGTCCAAGCGGGTTGATTGAATTTATACAAAGTGAGTAATTGCTGTCGAGCCACTGCAACGGCTTGATCGATATACATTCGTTTGGTTAAAGCTTGACTCAGCGCTTGAATAAAACTCAAAGCCTCTTGGTCTGTAATTGAATCGCGCATTCCGAGTACTGCCGGGACTCCGTGATGTATCAGGACTTTTGCTAAGCTACTGCTGGGAATAGCTTGAAATGACCCCCAGGTGGTAGAATCGGTCTCCAAAGCGGGTTGAGCGCCCCAACAGGCATTAAACACCGCTAAAGTCACTCCACAACGCACCAACACCTGAGCGAGTTCTGTACCGTTGATGGTTGTACCTGAGCGCAAGAATAATACACCCCCATCGGGTGCGGGTTGACCATGTCCCCCATAAAACAACACATTATAAGCATTGGTTTCAAGCTGAGCAATCAGTTCAGCAACGGTGGGTTGAACTAAGGTTGTGACTTGACAACGTACTCCAACCTCACCCATATTACCCATGGGATAACTATTGCATCTTTCTAATACCTGTTTTAATTGATCGGCCTGAGATTCCAGTTGTATTCGTGCCTCGTGGGTGGGTTCAGCTTCTGGGTCTGGGGCTTGTGTCGGATCAATTTGGTCATCCCCTAACACTAATAGAATATTGAGGGTTTGAGCGGGTTCGGGTTGAATTAAAGGATTAACATCATAAGTGGTGCGGCTAAAGGGTAATAATTGACTGAGGGAAATTGCGGGTTGACCTGCTTGAGGTTGCATAATTTCCCATGGCAATGGAATTAAATCGGGTTCGCGGATATCGAGGCGGACTCGCAACGGTTGATCTTGACCAATGGCTATGCCTTGACTGCGGTAAAAACTGGATTGAATGGGTTCTTCAAATAACCACTGCCATAAACTAATTCCCAGTTGCTGCATTAAACGGCTACTATAACTCAGTTGTCGGTTGGGGTCAGAAACGGGGTTAAATGCAATGGTTTTCGGGAATGGCTTCGAGACTGCTAAACGTTCAGATAGACTGTGAGGCGAGAACATCTCTAACCAGGCTTGACAGGCATGAGAGAGAGAATCGGGCCAAGGACAATCATGATGAACATAACTATTTGGCAGTGAGGAGTTTAACACCCAAATGGCAAAGTAGTTACTATCAGCTATATTGAGGCGTTTGAGTGCAATACTTAAGCAAGGAGTGTCAGAACCCAACATTTATTCTCTTCAGGTTTGAGTGGCTGTGAATTGAACTGAGTCGGATTTCTACTTTTTTGTTTCCATCCTTATCAGGAATTATATGATATTGCTACCTAAACGACTGCGATCGCAATTTTTGAGCGAGATTTTTAGGTTTTGTTGAGTTGATTTTTACTTGATGTTTTAGTCAATTACTTTGGCAGGGTAATGCCTCCGGTTGCTTACGCCGCCCCGGCAGCTCGACTCTGTTGCTATTCTATCAGATTTAACGACTGCGATCGCAATTTTTTTGATGAAAAATCGCGTGAGACTCCGACCTGAGCGAAGCGGGTCGGAGAGGGGCGGTATTCAACAGTTTAAACTGCCGTTTGTCCGGCAATCCCCTACCTCAACGAAGTGGGTAGAGGTTGTTGAACCAGATTTTTAGGTTTTGTTGAGTTGATTCTTACTTGATGTTTTAGTCAATTACTTTGGCAGGATAATACCTCCGGTTGCTTACGCCGCCCCGACAGCTCGGCTCTACTGCTATTCTATCAGATTTTTGGAATTAATTCCAAAAAAAATACTAACTTCGAGCGATTTAATTAAACTTAAGATTGAGTGGTTTGAGATGCTAAAGCATATTCACGAAACCGTTCCATGTCTTTTTCTAGGGTAGATTCTACTACTCGTCCCAGAAACAAATTATCCATTAATTGACCTAATATTCCGGGAATGCCATAGGCCACTGTTAAGCGTACAATACTGCTACCATGACGATCGTAAAACCGAATGGCTCCTTGGTTTGGTAAACCATCAACTGATTCCCATTGAATGATTTGATGGGGTATTTGTTTTAAAATCCGCGATCGCCAACTAAACTCAAAACTCCCAGAAGCGAGTTTCCAGCGAGATAATTCTGGATTATCTTCTAAAACAGATACAGAATCAATCCATTTCATCCAGCGCGGCATCTGTTCAATATCTGACCATAAATCCCAGACTACCTCAATTGGAACCGGAATTTCAACTTGAACGCTGTGTTCTAACCAATCTTTCATTGGAGTTCAAAAAGATAAAATGTTTAGTGGGTTGCCATTACAGAAGGGGGTTGCATCAATTGTTCTGCGCTTTCTAGGATGGCCCGCGCCGCTTGATAGCCAGAAATCGTTGCCCCTTCCATACTATCGATATAATCTTGCTGGGTGTAACTGCCGGCTAAGAAAAAGTTGACAACAGGGGTTTTTTGTGCGGGACGATAGGGATCCATTCCCGGTGCTTCTCGATATAAAGATTGAGCCAGTTTAACTACACTGTACCAGGTCATATTCAGTTCCCGTGAGGAAGGAAATAATTCCTGAACTTGTTTAAGGACGTGTTGAGCGATCGCTTCCGGGTTTTGTTTAATAAAGGGATCTCCGGGTGTTAAGACTAATTGCAATAAGGATCCTTCTCCGGGTTTATAATAATCTCCAGGACTGGCTAAGGCTAAGTCGGCAAAACAGGAAAAGTCAGCATCGGCGGTATACAGCAGGTTATCAATGCCAGCTGCTTGTTGTAATTGTTGGCGTTTTTGTGGATCATCGAGTTCTGTTACCCAGCCATCAAACCGTAATTGCACAGTGGCAACAGGAACGGTATCGAGTTTGTAGATATTATCAAATTGGGGCCATTTGCGCCATGCTGGGGGGATCATTTTCTGAACGCCGGGGACATCACAGGCACAAATATAACCATCTGCGGTAATAGTTTCTTCGGTATCGCCGTTAGCAATAAGCATTCCGGTGACAACGGTTTCCCCTTCAATTTCCGTATATTGAATTTCCCTAACTCGCCGTCGGGTATGAATTTTTGCGCCGCGTTCTTCTAAATAGTTAATAATGGGTTGATGGAGATATTCATGGGGAGATCCTTCCAACATCCGCAACACTGAGGCTTCTGTTTTGGCTGCGAAAAACTGGAAAATCGTTAACATACAACGGGCGGATATATTTTCGGTATCGATGAAACCCAAGGCATAGGCGATGGGGTTCCACATCCGCTTGAGGCTACCATTTGAACCGCCATGACCTCTAAACCAATCGGCAAAACTAATGCGATCTAATTCCCGAATGGTTTTCATTGCCCCTTCAAAGTCTACCAAACCCCGAACTAATGGGCTAGTCCCGAGGGCGATCGCGTTAAAGGCTTTATCAGCAGCAGACAGTTGAGAGGTGGTAAAAAAGGCTTTGAGGCCGTTAAAGGGTGCCCCGGTGATGAAACGAAAGTCTAAGCTACCGGTTTTGCCGCCTTTGTTGATAAAGGTGTGGGTATGCTGTTTGAGGCGTAGATGGTTAAATGCCCCTACCTTTTTCATCAGGTCAAACAGATGGTAGTAACAGCCAAAGAAAACGTGCAACCCCATTTCAACATGGTTTCCGTCTTTATCGACCCAACTGCCGACTTTTCCCCCTACAAAGGGGCGAGATTCAAAAATTTCTACTTCGTGTCCAGCATCGACTAAATGAATTGCTGAAGACAAGCCTGCTAATCCTGCTCCCGCGATCGCAAAGCGCATTGGTGTCTTTCCTTAATGTATCGTTTACAGATTTTAACAAATATCGGATCGTTTGCGGTAAAACAATGACTCAATTCTTGGACTCAATTCTTGTCAGTCAGCGCGATCGCAACCCTCTCAGTACCTTGATCTGAGCCAAATTTTATCTGTCGGGAGCTCAATCTTTATATTTTCTTAATATAAAGGGTTTGACCCCTCACGGCAAATCATATATACTATGTTAGGTAGATGCACCCTGATGGTAGGGAGAGTTGCTACGGCAACTCTCTTTTTTTTTATGGCTGACTCAAACGTTGGATGGAACGTTTCTAGGAGGAACTATCATTAGAACTAGCTTTTGCTTCTAGAGTTTCTAAACGGCTTCTCAACTCTTGATTTTGCTTTTTCAGTTTTTCCAGTTCATCCCGTACCTGTTTGAGGGCTTTGTCTGAACCGATGTTTTTCTGTACTTTCTGGACGGCTTCTTCAGCGCGTCGTCGCACTCGTCCATCGAGAGTGGAGTCTACTAAATCATTTAACACTGCGATCGCTTTGGGTGTTTCCATGATACCTAAGGCAATCACAACGGCTACCTGAGTCAGGAAAAAGTCAACTCCTGCAATTTCTTCTAAACGTTGTAGAATTCGTTCTAAATTGATTGCATTTTGACCGGTGGAAATGCTTCCTAAGGCTCGAATAGCGGCCAGACGCAAAGCCTGGGGAATGCCAACTGCTGTATATTTCAAAATCAGGTTGAGTGCCTCTTCTGAAGTCTTCATTTTACTCAAACCTGCGATCGCACCACAACGAACGACTTCATTCCAACCCGCCCGATCTTTCAGTACCGATTTTAACAACTTGATTGCTTTTTCTTCTGTGGGTTTTTCCTCTGTATTTCCGGCTGCCATTTCTCCCATGGCTGTGGCGGCAGCGGCTTCGACATAATAGCTATTATCTCCTTTTTCAATAATGGATTTTAGGGCTTTATAACTGGCTTCAGTTCGACTTTTAGCTAAGGCATTAACAGCGGCTCTTCGTACCCGAGGATTTTCATCTTTTAATCCGGCCATCAGCCCCTCTATCACTTGATCGAGTTGTATTTTTGCAAGCTGTTTAATGATTTCGACTTTTACTCCCCAAAAGGGTTCTTGTTGTAGTGCCTGAGTTAATGCTTTAACGGCTTCTAATCCTCCTTTTTTAGTTATAGCTTGAGCTGCATAACTTTTAGAAATTGGATCGGCATCTAACTGAAGTTGAGCTTTAAGTTCAGCCAATGGATAGTCTAATTTTACGGTTTTCAAGTAATGATTGCCGACATCAAAACTGATAAATTTTGGCTTTTGTTCCAGAGGGAAATAAAAGGTTTGTTCTTTCTCATGAACTCGTACGGTAAATATTTTTAAGTTGGGTTCATTTTCCGAGTTTGATTGATAGCCAAAGCCTATCGGAATTTTCAGATCAAATAAATTCTGTTCGCTCAGTTTTTCCCTATCTTTTGCCTGTTTTTGTTTAACGGTGACTTTTGCTAAATGACTCTCGCCATCCCAGGAATAAGAGACTTGATAACTGGGGTGTCCGCCTCGAAATACATATTGATCGAATAACCCCTGCAAATTCCGTCCTGTTGCCTTTTCAATTGCCCTTAGCAAATCTACGGTTTCTACGGTATTATGAGCGTTATCTTGTACAAAAGTATGAATAGATTGATTAAATAATTCATCTCCTAATTCTGTGCGAATCATGTGATAAACACAAGCCCCTTTTTCATAGAGATGACGGTCATAAAGTTCAATGGCTTCTCGATAAATATGAGTCACAATTGGCCGACGATAACGAGAACTATCTTCTGATAAATAATTCCGTGTTTCATTCAAGCGATAGTATGCGGCTTCGGTGTCTCCATATTCTTTTGCTGTCCATAAAACCTCAGAATAGGTTGCCATGCCTTCTTTGATCCAAGCATGAGACCAATGTTTAATCACGACTAAATCACCAAACCATTGATGGGCTAATTCATGGGCGACTAAACTTTCGGAATTGCGGTTATCGTGGGCGGCTTTTTCGTCGAGTAAACACCGATCTGTTAATAAAGTAGTTGAGGTATTTTCCATCCCCCCAAAGATGAAGTCACTGACACAAACTTGAGCATATTTAGGATAAGGATAAGCATAACCAAATGCTTTAGAGAAAAACTCAATCATGTCTGGGGTTTTTCCCATAGTGCGGACAGCATCTTCTGAACGGTCTTTTTCTACATAAAAATTGACGGGAATATCGTTCCATTTTTGCTTAATTTCGGCAAATTTTCCGACTGCTAATGTCATTAAATAGGTGGGATGAACCTGTTTTTGGAACCAGTGATAAATCTTGTCTTTTCCTTTTTTTTCGGTGTGAATTAATTCTCCATTAGATATGGCGATCAATTCTTTCGGCACTCGAACTCGTATTTCTGAGGTTGCGAGTTGTCCGGGATAGTCGAAGCAAGGAAACCAAAAGCGAGAATCTTCGTCTTCTCCTTGGGTCCAAACTTGTGTGGGTTTATCTGGATAATCTGAAGTGGGTTGAATAAAATAAAGCCCTCGTTGTGGCTGTTCAATTCCGTATTGAATGGTAATTTTAATTAATTGATTTGCTTCTGTGGATTGCTTGAGATGAATTTGAAGCTGTTGACTATCGTAATCAAAGTTTTGTTCAACATCTGCAATTGTTACGGCTTTTATATCAAGATCAACTGCATCTAATATTAGGGTTTCAATTCCACTGCGAACGGGGTTAAGATGGATGGTGCAAGTTCCTTGAAAGGATTGATTGGGAAGATCTAGGGCTAAATCCAAGAAAATATGTTCTACTTGCCCCGGACGATCTGGATTATAATGAGGACGAGCGCCGGGTAATTCAAAGGATTTACTCGTATCAGATTCAGGATCAAAGTAAAGATTCAGCATGAGTTGTTAATGCAAAATAATGACAATAAATTAGATTGGTTTTATGGATATCACCTTATTATAGATGAATCGGTCGTCTTTGTAATCCCTGATTTTTTTGAAAATATAAAACAACCCGTAGAACAAACTTTAGCTGATAAATTCAAGTGAGTTTTTTTGCGAGCAGAAATAACTTGATTTCGAGTTCGAGGAATATTGGGGTTAATTATAATTTGAATCATATCCTGTTTAATTAAATAACTTATAAAAATTATTTGAAAACTTGGCTAATCCATCTGAAACTTTAATAAATCTTTAAGGTTGAATTCTGCCATTTGATCAATCATTGTTTAAATTGAAGTGTTATCATGGCAAGAATCCATAGTTGCGGGTTAATCCCCCCCTTCTAAAGTCAATCATTCACCAGCCGCAGAGAATTGTAACAATGAAATTGGCAGCGCGAGTAGAAAAAGTGAACCCCTCCCTGACTTTGGTAATTTCAACTAAAGCCAAAGCCATGAAAGCTGAAGGTATTGATGTCCTCAATTTTAGTGCCGGGGAACCCGATTTTGATACCCCCAAGCATATCGTTGAAGCCGCGAAAACCGCGTTAGACCAGGGTAAAACTCGCTATGGCCCTGCTGCTGGAGAGGTTAAGTTACGGCAACTGATTGCGACTCAATTAAATCAAGATCATGGTTTAAACTATACCGCCGAGAATGTGATTGTCACCAACGGGGGGAAACACTCGCTGTATAACCTAATTGTTGCCACAATTGAAGCGGGAGACGAAGTGATTATTCCTGCGCCTTATTGGGTGAGTTATCCGGAAATGGTAACTTTAGCCTCGGGTCAACCCGTCATTGTCCAAACAACCGCAGAAACTGGGTATAAAATCACCCCTCAACAGTTGCGTCAAGCTATTACGCCCCAAACTAAACTATTTGTATTGAATTCTCCGTCTAACCCTACGGGGATGGTTTATACCCCAGAGGAAATTAAAGCATTAGCAGAAGTGGTAGTAGAGGCAGGAATTCATGTAGTCTCTGATGAAATTTACTGCAAAATTTTGTATGACGATGCCAAACATTTAAGTATCGCTGCTGCCTTACCCGAAAGCCATCAACATACATTTATTAGTAGTGGATTTGCTAAAGCCTACGCGATGACGGGATGGCGACTGGGATATTTAGTGGGGGATGCAGAGGTGATTAAGGCTCTGACTCGCTTGCAAGCCCATAGTACCTCAAATGTGTGTACTTTTGCTCAGTATGGGGCAATGGCAGCCTTAGAAGAATCTCAAGATTGTGTGGAAGAAATGCGCTTAGCTTTTGCCAAACGGCGGGAAGTGATTTACGAAGCTTTGAATTCTATCCCAAAAATAAGTTGTGTTAAACCGGATGGGGCGTTTTATATGTACGCCAATATTGGCCAGACTGGGATGAATTCTATGGATTTTTGTAATGCTTTATTAGAAGAGAAACACATGGCAACAGTTCCCAGTGTTGGGTTTGGCAATGAGGATCATGTTAGGATTTCTTATGCGACTGATTTAGCCAGTATTGAACGGGGTATGAAACGGCTAGAGGAATTTGTCAAAGCAAAGATTTAGTCATCTTTTGTTAACCCAAATATCTGATTGGGCTGCAATATCCCATCGAATCTATCAAAAATTCTTTGGGATATTTTAGTCAATGTTGATATATCCCACTTACTGCTACGGAAAACTGATACAACACGGTACAAACCGTAATGACGTTCCCTTCCTGCTTCCTTCCAGTCAACTGGAATTTCATAGGGTGTCGGCACTTCCTATTCCACAGGCTTTGACCGAGTAGCCCTCGGCATAATGTTCTAGGTTGAGGCTAGCATTTAAATCTCTATCTTTAATTTCACCACAAGCTTCGCAGTTGAAAACACGTTCAGAAAGCGGCATATCTTGAATATGCCCACAACTTGAACAGGTTTTCGATGATGGATAGAACCTATCTGCAAATACTAATTGAGAACCGTACCAATTAGCCTTATACTCAGCTTGGCGAGTGATCTGATAAAAGCTAGAATCAGCTATGGCCCTTACTTACGGTGTAGAACGTACTTATAGTACTTTTTTGTACTGTTAATCGTCAACTAGGTTACTACTCCTGAATATTTCATAAAACTTAACGTAAACAGCCACAAGCTTATGATATGGGATCAACAAGGATAATAATTTCAAAAGAAATATAAAGAAATATTATGAAAATATTAAAAATATTCTAGGTATAAGCGGACAAAAGCTTGATATTATTTTAAGGAATTGGCGCAAGGCGCAAAAAAATATAAAACGATTCCTCTGAAGGGAGATATATAGAAGCTATGGCTTACTCTCGAACTAGAACCCAGTCTAAAGCGGGTTATGATGCTGGTGTAAAGGACTATAAACTGACCTACTACACCCCAGACTATACGCCTAAAGATACAGACATCTTGGCAGCATTCCGGGTTAGTCCTCAGCCTGGGGTTCCTCCCGAAGAAGCAGGTGCGGCGGTAGCGGCTGAATCCTCCACCGGAACCTGGACAACAGTATGGACTGACTTGTTAACCGACTTAGATCGTTACAAAGGTCGTTGCTACGATATTGAACCGGTTCCCGGCGAAGATAACCAATACTTCTGCTTCATTGCTTATCCATTGGATCTGTTTGAAGAAGGTTCTGTTACCAATATGTTAACCTCCATCGTGGGGAACGTATTCGGATTTAAAGCCCTGCGGGCACTGCGTTTAGAAGATTTACGGATTCCGATTGCTTACCTCAAAACCTTCCAAGGTCCTCCTCACGGAATTGTGGTAGAACGGGATAAATTAAACAAGTACGGTCGTCCTTTGTTGGGTTGTACAATTAAACCCAAACTCGGTCTGTCGGCTAAAAACTATGGTCGTGCGGTTTATGAATGTCTCCGGGGTGGTTTAGACTTCACCAAAGACGACGAAAACATTAACTCTCAACCCTTCATGCGCTGGCGCGATCGCTTCCTGTTCGTGCAAGAAGCTATCGAAAAATCCCAAGCGGAAACCGGTGAAATTAAAGGTCACTACCTCAACGTTACCGCTTCAACTTGCGAAGAAATGATGAAACGGGCAGAATTTGCCAAAGAAATTGGCACCCCCATCATCATGCATGACTACATCACGGGTGGTTTCACCGCCAATACTACCTTGGCACGCTGGTGTCGCGATAATGGTGTACTACTGCACATTCACCGGGCAATGCACGCGGTAATTGACCGTCAACGGAACCACGGTATGCACTTCCGGGTACTGGCCAAGTGTTTACGGATGTCCGGTGGGGATCACCTCCACTCTGGTACTGTTGTGGGTAAACTCGAAGGTGAAAAAGGCATCACCATGGGGTTTGTTGACCTGATGCGGGAAGACCACATCGAAGAAGATCGTTCTCGGGGTATCTTCTTTACTCAAGATTGGGCTTCTATGCCGGGTGTAATGCCAGTGGCTTCCGGTGGTATCCACGTATGGCATATGCCTGCATTAGTCGAAATCTTCGGTGATGACGCTTGCCTACAGTTTGGTGGTGGTACACTGGGTCACCCCTGGGGTAACGCACCGGGTGCAACCGCTAACCGTGTTGCCCTCGAAGCTTGTATCCAAGCCCGTAACGAAGGTCGTAACCTGTTCCGTGAAGGTGGCGATGTTATCCGTGAAGCGGCGAAATGGAGTCCTGACTTAGCTGTTGCTTGCGAACTGTGGAAAGAAATCAAGTTCGAGTTCGAGGCAATGGATACACTGTAATTTGGAGATCCTAGAGATGAGGGATGAATTTTGAGCAATAAGTAGATAAACTTAAGATTCATCACTCAAAACTCATAGGGGTTGGTGTCAGATGGATATCAAAAAAATTGCAAAAGACACGACCAAGGTCATATCAAGCTACCTCACCTATCAAGCCGTTAAAGTCGTTGCCAGCCAATTAAGAGAAACAAATCCCGGTTTAGCAATCTGGTTGAGTAGTTTTTCTTCAAGCGGGAAAATTCAAGATGGAGAAGCGTACTTGCAAGAGATGCTTCAAGAAAATCAAGGATTAGCATTCCGGATTATGACGGTACGAGAACATCTAGCAAAAGAGGTAGTGGAGTATTTACCAGAAATGGTACTGGCTCGGGTTCAGCAAGAAAATATTGAACATCGGCGACGATACCTTGAACGCATGACGCAACTCAATGTGTCCCAAGCCAGCCCCCATCCCGAATTAACCCCAGACTCAGAACCCAAACCCGACGATACAGGGATCTGAATCGATCAAAACTGCTGTAAACTTACACAACTTCAACATCTAAAAAATGCAAACTTTACCAAAAGAGGTTCGTTACGAAACTCTATCTTATCTACCCCCGTTAACGGATGCCCAAATCGATCGCCAAGTTCAGTATATTATTGAGCAAGGCTATATTCCGGGTGTAGAATTCAGCGAAAGTTCCGACCCGACACAGCACTATTGGACTTTGTGGAAATTACCTTTATTTAAAGCAACTTCCGTCAGAGATGTAATGGCAGAGATCCAAGAATGCCGTAAAGAATATCCCAAATGCTTTATCCGTGTAATGGGATTTGATAACGTTAAACAATGTCAAGTTTTAAGCTTCATTGTTCACAAGCCTTCTGGCTCTTTATACTAAGTCTAGGAAAGAGAAGAGAAATGTTGTGGAAAAGCAGAGTCAGTTAACTGATACGTTAAATGAACTTGCCTGAATACCACAAAAGCGATCGATGATCGCGTTGAGGCGGGGAATAATCCCTGCCTTTTATTTAATTTAAATCTTTAATTTCTCTTAGAGATTGACGCTGAGAATTACGTTCTTTGAGAATTATACTAATATTTTAACCCGGTATTATGTCAGACACTACTTGCTTGTTAATCCGTCAGGCCCGCATTTTGTTACCCAGTGGTGAATTTATGGTGGGTGATGTGAAAACTCAGGGGTCAGAAATTGTTGAAGTGGCGGCAAATATTGCCAATGATAGGGAAGCGGTTACGGAAATAGAGGCAGAAGGATTAACTTTATTACCCGGAGTGATCGATCCTCAGGTTCATTTTAGAGAACCGGGTTTAGAATATAAAGAGGATTTATTTACCGCCAGTTGTGCTTGTGCTAAAGGGGGAGTGACTTCATTTTTGGAAATGCCTAATACTCGCCCCCTGACGAAAGCAAAAGCAGCTTTGGCGGATAAATTACAACGGGCTAGCCAAAAATGTGTGGTTAATTACGGCTTTTTTATTGGGGCAACACCCGATAATTTACCGGATTTATTAGAAGCGAATCCTACCTGTGGAATTAAAATTTTTATGGGTTCAATGAAAGGGGAATTATTAGTGGATCAAGAGGCATTTCTTGACCCTATTTTTGCAAATGGTAAGCGATTAATTGCGGTTCATGCTGAAGATCAAGCCCGAATTAATCAGCGCCGGATTGAATTTGAAGGGGTGAGCGATCCGGCAATTCATTCTACGATTCAAGATGAACAAGCGGCATTATTAGCAACAAAATTAGCCCTAAAACTGTCGAAAAAATATCAGCGACGCTTACATATTTTACATCTGTCTACGGGGATAGAAGCGGAATTATTGCGTCAGGATAAACCCAGTTGGGTAACCGCAGAAGTGACTCCCCAGCATTTATTATTAAATCTTAGTGCTTATGAGAAAATCGGCACTTTAGCACAGATGAATCCACCGTTGCGATCGCCTGAAAATAATGACATATTATGGCAAGCGTTATTAGATGGGGTGATTGATTTTATCGCGACAGATCATGCGCCTCATACCTTAGAAGAAAAGGCTAAAACTTATCCTAATAGTCCTTCTGGGATGCCGGGGGTTGAAACGTCTTTACCGTTGATGTTAACTCAGGCAATGGCAGGAAAATGTACTGTAACCCAGGTGTCTAACTGGATGTCTAATGCTGTTGCCAAAGCTTATAAAATTCCTAATAAAGGTTTAATTCAACCGGGATATGATGCGGATTTAGTCTTAGTTGATTTAGATAATTATCGCCCGGTTTTACGAGAGGAATTATTAACGAAATGTGGTTGGAGTCCGTTTGAAGGCTGGAATTTAACGGGATGGCCGGTAGTGACGATTGTTGGCGGAAAGGTCGTTTTTGAACAGGGAAAAGTTCAGACTGAAGTCAGAGGAAAACCCTTAAGCTTTGATGGAAATTAATTTGTTGAAGTTAATGGTATTTTTAATACTGGATGTCAGATGATTGGGTAAATCAGACTTCTGTTATCTGAAATTGTAGTATATTTGTAGGATTTATGCGGCGGCTCAAATAATACAGTTTCTAAGTTAGAATCTTTTGTTGGAAAAAAGGCAAAAGAGTAAATAGTGGTTTAATTTCTGGTATACGCTGAAATAGCATTGATTAGTAGTATTATAGATAGATAAATTGAAGAAAAATTAAGAAAAATAAATACTTATAACAAAAGCGCCGAACTGAAAAAATTAGAAGTATTCTTATTTGTAGAAATAGGAATTAATTAAACAGTTAGGGGGTATAAAAAGTTTGATCAACTATTTTATATATAGTTAATATCAGTTCG
>CAYNXM010000027.1:0-35084 GCA_964401105.1 uncultured Lyngbya sp.
GCTATAAAGTATGATAGCATAGATTTGGGAAATGTGGACGCTACGCGGGTTAATTTATTGCTCGAAATTCATCCCACGCCAAAATATAGTTATTTCTTATAGTATTTATGGCGTGGGGCTTCTTTCGAGATTTAAGCTAAAATTAATCAGTCTGAGCATTCAAACCCTTCTGAACTAGAAACTAAAAGATGTTCTCACCACTCCAACAAACACATCCGGATTCCGTTCATCGTGATTCGGTGCGGTTAACCAAAATACCCCCGGAGTGATGGTAATATAATCATTGAGGCGAAACGTATAAAATGCTTCTAAATGCCAACCTGTATCGCGATCGCTCCGCTGTCCGGATGGTAAACCAATGGCTCGGGCGATATTGCGATTACTGGTATCGATCAGTTTAGGTTGGATGCCCGCAATGATACCGCCAATATTTCCCTCTCGAAAAAGGTCAGGAAAAATCATATTCACCCGATAGTCAATCACATTAGCATCCCCTTTCGTACCGTCTCCCAATGCGCGAGCATTACTAAATGCACCAGAAGCACCTAACAAAAAATTAGGGGAAAATCGGTAAAAAGCAGCAGCCAAGAATGTGTTACCCACCACAGGCCCTGCTCCAACGACTTTAGAAGCATTACTCCCTGAGGCTGTATTGATTCCATTTTCTGGGGAGTAGCTGTGGTTATAGTATAGAACAACATTCATCTGATCCGATCTAAACACAGCTCTGGTAGAAACACCGTAACCGCCGTTAAATAACCCTAAAGTTGCATCATTGCTTGAACCGGATTCGCTACCGATAAAAAAGTCCAAGTCAAACCAGGGAGTAGGATTCCATTGAAAACCCGTCCCCGCCTCTAAAAAGATGGGAAACAGCATGGTATTCAGACGACCATAGTTGGAGACAGGACCAATATCGAGACCTGAAATGGGGGTAATCAGTTGTGAAAGAATTCGATCATCGGAGAATGCACTCACAACCCCTCTCAATTGGTCATTAATTTTGAAACTATAAGAGATGCTTCCCGATGTGATCTGATTTTGAGAATTCCCAAACATCACAGTCGTTTCATTCGTGTTGCCGCTTAATGGGCCGCGAGGAAATTCAACCGGAACATTCAAGCCAGAGGCATTACCAGCGTTAAGACCATAATTTAGGGTATCAGTCCCTGTGAAACTGGTTTTGAATTTCAGCCGTGTCCGATGTTGGAAGACAGTCTGACTCTCTTCAGTGGCATCTCTACCAAAGGCATCTGCCAGATGCATCACGACTTGACCACTTAATTTAGTTGTGGTGGAAAATTGATTCGCTTCTAAAGTTCCTGTACGTGCTTCGAGGGCATTGATTCGCCCTCTAATATTGACTAACTCAACGGCGAAACTTTCTTGCAGTCTTTTTAAAACTTCTAAGTCATTTTCCGTAATCAGATTGGCGGTTTTAATACCGAGCAATTCCTGAATTCGTTCTAAACAAGTATTGAGTCCGGCGGCAAATTCATAGCGAGTGATGGCACGGTTTCCGCGAAAAGAACCGTCTGGATATCCGGCGATACAACCATATCTTTCCACTAAAGACTGTAATGCTTGAAATGCCCAGTCTGTGGGTTGCACATCTGAGAGTTGATCCACTGAAGTGACTTGACTTAATGGATGGTTATATTCATTTTCGTTGTTTGTTAAGGTCTCGCTTTCCGGATGCTGATTAGAGAGCTGATCGACAGCAGGAGTGGTTTGGAGAACTTGTGTTTCACTAAAATAAAGGGGTTCAAGAGTCGGTGGAATCGGCTGATGAAGAGTTGATAAGATAGCTAGGGGCAACATCATGATTGAGTTAATCAATAAAAATAATATAGTCCCCGCCATTTTAAGGGATTATATGCACATCCAATCAAAAAAAAAATAATGCTACATCCCGACTTTTAATCCGTTTTTCTATCTTCTATAGCCTATGCTGTGGGTTTGATATTGACTACCAGAACCGCGCACAGTGCCCCTAATTTCTAATTATGGGGGTGTAGTGCGCTGCGGGAATTTACTTCCCGTTAAATCTAAAAAGCAGTTGGTGATTTTTAGGTTATATGTGTATAATATCGAAAGGAGGTGATGCAAGTGTTTAATCTAACTTACGAATTCAAGCTAAAGCCTAATAAAAACCAAATAGGTCTTTTTGAAGAATGGTTGGAGGCTCATCGTAGAGTTTACAACTATGCTTTAGCAGAACGTAAGGACTGGTATAAATCCAGGTCATGTCAGATTAATGCTTGTAGTCTTCACAGTTGTTACATTATTCCTGCCGACGCTCCTCGTCCAACATTTGCAAATCAATGTAAATCTTTAACTGTTGCGCGTAAAAATAATGAGTATCTAGGTAAAGTAAACGCTCAATCTTTACAGCAGACATTGAGACGACTTGAAAAAGCTTTTGTGAGTATGTGGGAACAGAATCACGGGTTCCCACGATTTAAAAAAGTTGGACGAATCAGGTCTTTTTCTTTTCCTCAGTTAGGTAAAAATCCATTACAAAATGGATATATTAAGCTGCCAGTAATCGGAAAAGTTAAATTAAGGCAGTCTAGGTCTATACCTGACGGTGGTGTTTTAAAGCAAGCTCGTGTTGTAAAGCGTGTTTCTGGATGGTACATAATGTTAACCGTTCAGTGGGATGTAAATCCACCGCAACCAATACCGCACGGGGAAGGAATAGGGATTGATGTAGGTCTAACGTCATTTGTGGCAACTTCCAACGGTCTTTTAATCAAGCGTCCTGCATTTTTTGTTGACGCAGAACGCAAGCTGAAATTGCTGCAACAACGTGTTAGCAGAAAAACCATTGGCTCGAATAATTGGTTGAAGGCGACTATGAAAGTTGCAAGATTACATGAATACGTCGCTAATTGCCGCAAAGACTGGCATAGAAAGTTATCACATCAATTGTGCTATAACGTTGGGATGATATTTGTAGAAGATTTAAACCTAGTTGGCTTATCTAGAGGAATACTAGGTAAGCATTGCTTAGATGCGGGTTTCGGACAATTCTTCAACATTTTAGAGCAGACCTGCTTTAAGCGTGGTATTTACTTCCAGAAAGTAGATGCCCGAAAAACTTCTCAAATATGTCCTAATTGTCAGCATGAGACAGGTAAGAAAACATTAGCTGAACGTGTTCATAAATGTGATAATTGCGGTTATAAAACTGATAGAGATGTCGCAGCCGCGCAAGTAGTTCTGATTAGAGGACTTGCAGCCGTAGGGCATACGGTCAAGATGCTTGCTGAGGGTAAATTCATTGGAATCCCTTTGAAGCAAGAATCCCCTCGCCTTTAGGCATGGGGAGTGTCAAATTTCTCTGTTAAAACTTTAACCGTTGTCGATGGTTAGCCACCGACTGAGCCAATCCAATCGCGATAAAATTACTGAGTAAGGCTGAACGACCATAACTGAGAAAAGGTAAAGGAATACCGGTTACCGGAGCCAGTCCAATGTTCATACCGATGTTAACAAACACTTGAAATACTAACATCGATAATACACCAATAACGAGGAGAGAACCAAAAGCATCTTTAGCAGTAATGGCAATCATCACTAAGCGCCAGCAGATAATCCAGAAAGCCAATAACACACCCACACAGCCAATAAAGCCTAATTCTTCACCAATGGCTGAGAAAATGAAATCTGTATGCTGTTCGGGAATAAAATTGAGTTGGGTTTGAGTGCCTTGATGCAGTCCCCGGCCAAATAGTTGCCCCGCACCAATCGCAATCCGAGATTGAATTAAGTGATATCCTGAGCCTAGGGGATCTTGTTCGGGATTGAGAAATCCAGTAATTCTTTGTTTCTGGTAATCTTGCAGTATATTCCACAACGTATGTCCCAATTTGCCCGCCCCAAGATTCATCAATAAGGCAGCAGGCCCCCCCAACCAGCGCCAGGGTAAACTCCACCATCCCACAAATCCAATTAATACCGCCCAAATAATACCAGCGGGTTGATAAATATTAAATAATAATGCAGAGAAAGCGGGGGCAATTAATAATACTAACCAACCGGAATGTACATTTCCCCAATACAACATTCCTAAAGTAATCGCCCCAAATACTAGAGAAGTACCTAAGTTGGGTTCAATAAAAACTAATCCCCAAGGAACTGCCGCGATCGCCAACACTCGGATCAGATCTAGAATAGTGGGAATAGTGCGGTCATGAAGTAAGGCAGCGATTGTAATAATCACTCCAACTTTAGCAAATTCTGAGGGTTGAACATGGAACCCTGCAATATTAATCCAGCGTTGTGCCCCAAGAGCGGTTGTACCAATCAACTGAACTGCAATTAATGATATATTAGTGATACCATAAATTACCCATTTCCATTGGATGAGACGTTCGTAGCGGTTGCGGGCGATCGCCACAGCTAAACAACAGCCTAAGCCGCCCATTAACCAATGTTGCCACCAATCCGTTAGTCCTTGATCGCGTTCAACACTGCGGATCATCACTCCGCCGAGAATAGTTAAACCAATAACGGCGGCAAACAGCCATCCATCCACTTCTTGCCAAGCTGATAGTAAAGTTTTTCTGCGTCTAAGCTGGATTTTTTGCACCATAGTTGGGGGATTATAGGGATTAAAGATAGATTGTATATCTGAGAATTAACTTTCTCTCTAGGATAGATTACCCAATCAAGAAGTCACTCAATATTTTCTTCAGGTGTGGATTGACTTTAACCGAATGATTTTGAAAAATTATCAATATTGTCTAATTTATCATTAGATGGTTGCCTGAGAGCTATTGTTGAATATAAAGCTAACATTGTTGTGGGGGCTAAATTTTTGATAAAATTCTTGGTCGTTGTTTTTCCATACGCCGTCCCAAAGCTGGTCTTTAGGGTTATGATGCACGAAGCGATCGCGGTGCTTTCCTCGGGAAATGGCAGTTTGAAGAGGACATTCTATCCAAATGGTGAAAGTCAAATATTTCATAATTTTCGGACGAAATAAACCCACCCCTTCAATAATTAAATAATCGATATTTTTCACGGCGATTAATTCAGATCTTGCATTTACATCACTATTAAAATGACTGTAATTAATTGTTTTATTGTCATTATTAAAAGGAATTATCACTTCGTCGATTAGCCGAAGATAATCAATATTATTCCAGCATGAAAAACTATTATTAGACAAATCTTTCATGAAAGAATCTGTGCAGATTATACTACAATTTAATAGATGGGGTGAGGGTATGGGCAAGTGTTGATTTTCCCGAACCGCCAAAGCCTGAGATGCCGATGATTGAGTGAGTTGGTAAACTCATACAGTCTAACTTCTAGTGATGCTACAGTTGCACTTATAATCACAGATATAGAAATTATTATTCTAAAGGATAATCTTCAGCTGGAGAGGCTGACCATTCCCACATTGAACCGGGGTAATTTTTGGCATGATAACCCAGATCTACTAAAACTGCTGTTAGCCATGCTGAACGTACGCCCCCTGTACAATAAACGATAATTTCAGTCTTTTTTGTAATTCCGAGTCGATCCAATTGCGCTAAAATTTCGGCTTGAGGCAACAAGAAACCATTATCATCTAACCAATCTTGATAATATAAATGAATCGCCCCAGGAATGTGACCGCCACGTTTTTCACCGTAAGGAGTCTGTCCGGCATATTCACGGGGTTCGCGGCTATCGATCACAACAACATTATTAGAATCTAATTGCTGTTGCAGTTGATCTTGGTTTATTGTCCAATCAGGCCGCCGATCAACGACAAAATCTCCGGGTTTATAATCATTTTGCCCTAAGTTTGACCGTTTTAGCAATCCGGCACTGACTAAAGCCGGATATCCGCCATCAACCAGTACGGCTTGCTTGTGTCCCAAGGTGCGTAACATCCAAACAATACGGCCATCTTCTCCCCAACCTGTTTTAGGATCATTAACCACAACAACGGCTTGATCTTGAGAAATCCCTAAAGCTTGCAATTTCTCCGTTAAAATCTGATCTTGAGTCAATAACTTTCCTTTGTTAGGGTTTTGTGGTAGAGAAAAATTTTGCCAAGCGATCGCCCGCAATCCGGGTGGAGTTCTTCCTTTCAGTAACTTCGACGAACGAGCATCTAATAATGTTGCCCCTTGTTGAATTAAATCGATCGCTTGATTGGCATTGATAATCCACCCCTGACTCAACTGCTGAGGATGAATTGCTGTGGGGCGATATTGAGAAGCTGGAAGTTCAGATTTGAGGGCAATTCTCGAAACCAGTAAATCAGAACTCCAACCCATTCCCCCAAGGAATAATATTACTAAAAATCCTAGTCGAACCGGATGAGAAAATAGATTCACATTCATTAAAGAGGAATATAGGCTAACGGATCGATTAAGTATAATTTATTACCATTTTGCCTGTTGCCAGAGCCTGTTGCCGTTAAATCTCCTGTTGAAATCAGACCGATCGCGATAGTAAGAGTCAGGGATTATTCTCTGGCTTATAGGATAATCGTTCTTTCACCCAAACCTCACGGTTACCCCCCTGATATAGGCGAGATGAAGCAAGGGATCGACAACCTAAATCTCGAGGCTGAAGTCAATCAATACTTTCAATAACAAAAAATAATCCAAAAATTAACCAATCGATCACATTTTTTTCAAAAAAATTGCTCAAAAATTTATATTCTATGCTATCTTAATAATTAAGAGTTTAGATAATTCTACACATCAAGGGCAGCTAAGGCGAGTCGTCTAATAATATGGATACCTGCCACTGCAAGAATTATTGAATGACCCAGCAGTAGCCCGATCGGGCTAGTCTTGGTCAAACTATAGATCGGCTCCTAAGATAGCAGATGAGTTGCCGACGGTAGCTCAGGCATTCAGGTATAGGAGTGTTTGAGATCTAAAGAGTGGGCAGTAAAAGTGGGTTATAAGCAACCCAATGATTTCCCTTAGATGTGGGTTGGGTAGGGCTGTCACTATAATATTGTCTCGCCTCTGTGACTAAAGCGCCCGGGGTGGTTTTTTAAACTCGGATTTTATCTTTTCGTACTTTTGTTTTGCTCCTCTCTCGGTTATTTGCTGTGACTATGACATACTTCAACATCGCCTTAACTATTCCAATTCTGGCAACGGCTTACATCCTGATGGTGTATTTACTCCTAATGTTAGCCAAGCGAACTGCTAGAATTTTGCGTTAACGTTTACCAGAACTGTTGTTGCTAAGACAGTTTAGGACAATTGATGATAATGAACTTAGAAGTAGTAGCCTGTACTATTCTACTAAAGGATAGTACATGGTTATTTTTTTTCAATCATTGAACTCGTAGATTGGTATTATATCACAAAATCTGACAATTAGTCAGATAGTAGCCTGGGTAACAGAAAAATTATAGTCTTTAATGCGATATTATCCAAGTTTTTAAGAGAGTGAGCCGTCGTAGACAGAACTTTACATCTGAGTTGTCAAACAATTTAACTGCATACATACAACGGGCAATAGATTCAAGTTTTCCGGGCTGTTTACAGATTTTGGAATTTTCGCAAATCATTCCTGCTTGCTACAACTGCCTCGATGTTCCCTAAATACGCCAAACATCAATACACTGACTGATTGATATTAAAGTTTAAATTCTTCAACCTCAGCCATGAGGCATATCAGAAAACAACCCCTATCAGCCTAGAAGTGAAAAGGAAACTGGGCAAGACTTCAAGGGCATAGACTGAGAACTTGTCTCTGGAATAACTTCCCGATTTTAAAGCCATAGCCTAAAATAAGATTATAATATGTAAAATTTTGTTAAACTCAAGCCTGAGTTGGCCCATCCATGACCTCTCGCACTCTTTTATTTTCCCCCGTTGAAACAGACTTACAATTATTAACGGATAATCTCAAGCAGCTTGTCGGTGCTCGTCACCCCATTCTGTACGCAGCAGCAGAGCACCTTTTTAGTGTTCAGGGAAAACGGGTGCGTCCTGCAATTGTCCTCTTGATTTCACGGGCAACCCGACCGAACTTAGACATTACTCCTAAGCATCGCCGACTGGCTGAGATTACGGAGATGATTCACACTGCTAGTCTGGTTCATGATGATATTGTGGATGAATCGGAACTGCGCCGGGGTATACCAACGGTTCATAGTCTATTTAGTAATCGCGTTGCGGTATTAGCTGGAGATTTTCTGTTTGCTCAGTCTTCTTGGTACTTGGCAAACCTGGATAATCTGACTGTGGTGAAGTTGCTGTCCCAAGTCATCATGGATTTAGCAGAAGGTGAAATTCAGCAAGGACTAAATCGATTTGATGCCAGCTTATCGATTGAGGCTTATCTAGAAAAAAGTTATTACAAAACTGCTTCTTTGATTGCGAATAGTTCTAAAGCAGCGGGTGTTCTGAGCGAAGTTTCTGAAGAACTCGCAGAGGATTTATATTGCTATGGTCGCAATATTGGGTTAGCCTTTCAAATAGTCGATGATATTCTTGACTTTACTGGCTCAACCCAAGATTTAGGGAAACCTGCCGCAACGGATTTAAGTAGTGGAAATTTAACGGCTCCGACTCTCTATGCTTTGCAAGAACAGCCTTACTTAGAAACTTTAATTGAACGGGAATTTGCTCAAGAAGGAGACTTGGAACAAGCCATTAATTTGATTAAAGAAAGTTCAGCCATCCAAAAAACCCGTGAATTAGCAGCCCATCATGCTCAAGAAGCCGTTAAATCTATCTCAAAACTTCCCGCTTCTGAGTCTCGTAGGGTGTTAATTGAACTGGCTGATTATGTCCTCAGTCGATTGTACTAAAACTGACCATAACTGCGTCCACTATAACCACTGTTTCTGGTGGTGTGGGTGTTGTTATCTCCGGTTTCCCATATCATTTCTCCAGACGAATTACGTTGAATACACTTCCACTCAAAGGCTTGATTTTGCGGGAGATTGTCAATCACTTCTGTCCAAATGGGTGTAGTCGGGCCAGGGCGATTATTACTTTGGGGGGGATTAGTAATATACTGATAATTGATGCTGGGGTAAAGTGGAAGTGCTGAATCAACCTCCCAGTTTCCTAATTCGGGTAAATTGCCAACGACATAAACTTGAGAAGCATCGAGTGAGACGTTATCACAGACAAAGTTAACTGATGTTTTTGGAGAATTTGACTTTAATTTAAACTCAAATTCTTTCGGACTCTCTACAGAAAATTCACGGGATTTAGCCAATATTTTATTATTTCCAGCATTGTACCAGCCGCTATCGGCTAAGCGAAATTTCAGCAGAGAAGAATATTGAGTTAAGGGTTGATTATTGAGTTGTACGGTAGTGGCTTCAGCATTGTCTACAATTAATTCTATTTCATTGGCACGACGATTATTCGCACCCTGAAAGCCGTATTTATTATTCACATTAATAGCAGGTGCTATTTTAACTGTTACTGTATTTCCCTGCTGCTGTTGAGAAATTTCAGTGGTTCGATAATCATAAATGGGTCTACCATCATCTTGATAATTTAACGTTTCTCCGTCATCTTCATATAAAGTAAATTGAGAAGATTTATCATCCGCATAAACCCGAATGAGTAATTCATCTCTCTTGAGTTTACCTTCAGGGCGATGTCCAAAAGCATCTAAAGTGTTATCATCAACAACCATTAAGGGTAGAAGAGACCCGGCTTTCACAAATGCTGGTAAGCGTAAAATTCCTTGACGATAAACAGGGATATTTTTAATCCATTCTCCCGAACTATTAAAGGTTTTATTAGAATGATAATTAATCCATTCTCCCGCCGGCAGATATATATCCCGTTCGTATTCTCCATGTTTGGCAACTACACCAACTAAGATATTTTTACCGATTAATTTTTGATTGCCCATTTGCCGCAAATTAGAATCATTTTGATAGTAAAATACAGGGGGTGTAATCACGGGTTCTCCATAGAGATAAGCGCGATACGCTAAAGAATAATAATATGGAATCAGTTGATAGCGTTGACGAAGATTCGCTAAATTACTGTCTATTTCTCCAACCAGATGAGGTGAGGTTTCATAAGGAGGATTAACTGTAACAAATTCATTATCTGTATGAGGACGAATAGGAACATCAAACCAAGTTCCATTGGCAAACCATTGAGTATATAATTCATCTTCATAACCTCGATAAGATCCCTGTTTATCATTAAATGGCATCACTTCTCGGCGAAATCCGCCAATATCAGAACCATAATAATCGATTCCCGAAAATGTCATATGCATTTGGGTGTTAAAATGAGTCGCCAAAGATTGTAAGTTCGAGGCAATATCACCCGACCAGATTGCCGTTCCATACCGTTGAGTTCCAGCGGTTCCTGAACGGGTAAGAATCAGAGGACGAGGGTTAATTTTTCCTAAAGCATTTTGTTGATTTTGTCTATCAAAATATCCTTGCCAGATTGACTGATTCCAGAATAAATTATAGAGATTATGAACATCAGCGTGTTCTATTTTTCGTCCCTTCCCTGTATTCTTGATTCCGTCATAACAGCCTAAATTATTAAAGTTTTCAGGTTCTCCTAAATCAGTCCAATGAACATGAATTCCTTTTTTAATTAAGTTGGGAAAACGACGTTGATTATGAATCCATTTTCCTGCATCAGAATCAGACCAATCAATCATCCGACCCATTCCCCAAAACCCTGTAATATCAGTAATAGGGTTGGATTGTTGATTATAATTACATTCCCCATTTATACGATGATAAACGGTTAAATTAGGCGGCATTTCAGTAAAGGTATCCACTGTATTTGCTAAGTAGGATTCTTCAATCGCGGCTAAAGCAATATATTCATCTGCATAGTCTTGAATTTTATTATCAGGATTTGGGAAACTATAGGAATTATTGCGAAGAAAATCAGTCTGATTTTGATCCCAATCTAACCGTCCCATATTACTTTTATTCGGATTATTTAAAGCTACTCCACCAAACCAATTCAGATCTAAAACAAAGCCATCTACGGGAAATTTATTATTGCGTAAACCCGCTTTCAGTCGATCAATTTCTTCCCAATTATCATAACCAAATTCTGACACCCATAGTCCAAAAGCTTTTCGAGGCGGAACGGGTGGACGACCTGTTAATTCCATAAAATCTGCACGTAAATCGGGTAAATCTGCACCACTCATCAGGTAAAATCGTAAAGGATTACCCGACATTTCAACTCGCCAAGGAGAAGTTCTCCAATCCCAGCGTTGCTTATAAATATTATCAATAAAAATAGCATAATTTAGGTTATTTTTTCCGACTGCATAAAAGACTGGAATTTGAATATTACCAACAGCAGCATCCTGAAAACCTTGAAATCCATTACCAAATTCTAAGCCTTCTCGGACTCCTAATGCTGTCCAATCTCCATCGGCTGAACCCAGTTTTTTAAACTGTTGTCCAAGACCATAAATATGTTCTATTTCTCCTGATTCAATCTTAACACCTTGAATCGTTTCTGGAAGATTCAACGGGCAAATCTCTGTTAAAAATGCATCCGATTTTTGCCTATCATACGCCCGAATACAAAGCGTATCAGGAAGAACCTCTATTTTCAAGTCACGGGTTTGAATAATATTAAATCGTTGTAATAAGCTAGATGGCCCCGAATAATCCGTTTTAAACACCATTGGGGAGGTGTAAAGTGGTTGATTTAAGGAAGGGGGTTGATTGGTATTTGAGATTTCAAAATGAATTAAATCCTCATCCAAGACTTCTACTACTAGATAAGCTGAATCCGTTTTAAACTGAGTTCGGAAGACTGAGGCTAAAGCTTCAGGTTGAACTGTTAATAAAGTGGTAATGGCTATGGTACAACTAATAATATATGGTTTCACTAGACTGAGATTAATAATCTTTTAGTTTTTCAAACTTAGGATTTAATTTTATCACTGTCAACCTGACTATTATGTAATTTAATTAGCATATCGGCTAACCGTTGGCTATGATGACGTAGAATAGTTTTTCCAGCAATAAAATCCCCTGCCATTATCTCTTGAGTTACCTGTTTTTGACAAGCTTCTAAATCTGGTTCAACTGGAAACTTATGTTCTATAGCATATAAACGAGTTAACATCGGTGAAATCGAAGCAGTATTGACAACGCCATAATCAATCAGTTTACCATTATAAGAATAGTCTGAAATTTTACGAAGAAAATCCGAAGCTTTATAATCTTGAGTTTCAGATGGGTCAGTGACTAAGTTGACGATATAAATTTTAGTAGCAGTGGTTTTTGCTAAGGCTTCCGGTAATCCTTCTACTAAAAAGTTCGGTAAAATACTGGTAAATAAACTACCAGGGCCAATCACAACTTGGTCGGCTTCTAGAATAGCTTGAATAACGGGTTTATACACCTGGGCGCGACGAGAGAGATAAATATATTCAATATAATGTTGAAAGTTTGTGCGTAAATCTATATGGGTTTCTCCTACTAAATCTGTACCATCATTTAACTTCGCAATTAAATCAACATCATTCAGTGTAACAGGTAGAACTTGACCTTGAATTTTGAGTAATTTAGAAATTGATTCTATTCCAAAAGAGGTTCCCCCTTCCCAGTCATAAGCGGCAGTTAATAAAAGATTTCCTAAACTATGTCCTTTTAGACCATTTCCTTTATGAAAACGGTAATTTAATAAGTCTCGCCATTTACGGCTTTCTTCATTTTCTGGCAGTAAAGCAGAGATACATTTTAAGACATCTCCAGGGGGTAAAACGCCTTGTTCATTACGGAGTTGACCGCTACTACCGCCACTATCCATTATCGAAACCACAGCCGTTACATCCGCTACATTTTTTAATGCTTGTAAAATAGTACTGACTCCAGAACCGCCGCCAATAACAACGATTTTAGGTTGATTTTCTATCGTCATTCTTCATGCTTCCAAATAAAGTCCGCAATATTTTCTGTGGGAGAAATCGGATTTTCATCAGGAGATTGAAATAAAACAGAATACTGAGTGAAATTAGTAGAATTTAACCGCCGTTCGACTCGACTCGGAATCCCATAATCATAAATAATATGTCCTTGTCCGACTAATACGACTACCTGATATCCAGGATTTTGATCGATAAATTCTGCTACCTTTTCAGCCATGGTTTCATCCCACAAAACTTGGGCGAGAAAAAAGTTATCAAAACCTCGACTATTTCCCTGTCCGCCATGATGATGTTGCTGATAAATTGCTTCTAGCATTTGACGATAATCTGCATTATCAGTTTTAATTTCCTCAAGCGGTGGAATATACTGTTTTTCTTTTTCTGTTAAGATTTCTAAGCCTTCCCGCGCCACTTTTCGAGTAATTTCTGCGGGAGTATTTAACGCTAATATGGGTAACTGATGCTGTTGAGTAAAACGCAAAATATCCCTATAATATTCCCAAGGAAATCCCCAACGTTGATTATATTCACTTTGTTCTATCAGTTGTTCTTCTGTAATATTTCCATTAATATATTGGTCTAAAACACCTTGGTAAGGACGTTGAAACATTTCAAACCCTATTGCAATTTTAGGGTTTTTCTGATATAGTGCTTGAATAATGTTAAGCTGAGCTTGATGATCTGCCATTTCATTATGGGTTTCTCCCAAATAGATGACATCAGCTTGTTCTAGCTGTTGTAAAATCTCAGTTTGGGTTGAAGATCGAACAATGACTGATTCAGATAAGTTAGGTGTAGGATTGGCATAGCTGACTATAGGAAAACATAATATAAATCCTAACGAAACGCTACAAAAATTCAGTAAAGAAAAGAGTTTCATAATATAAAGATTAAGATAGTAATATTCTCAATGATCAGACTATTTTATTTTGTTTAATTACCGATACAAAGGCTTTTTTTATAAACTAAATCACATCGTTGGGTTTCCACTCCTGTAGTTTGTTGATAGCCGCAACTTTCATATAGTTTAACAGCTTCTTTGAGAACAGTTGCTGTTTCGAGATAAATTTCTTGAAATCCTTGAGATTTAATTTTTATCTCTAATTCCCTTAATAAAAACTTCCCTAAACCTTGTCCGCGGACTTCAGGAATTAAATACATTTTTCTGATTTCAACCCCATGATTTCCCCGCTTTATCGGATAATAAGCAGCGCTTCCTACAATATTATCAGATTGTTCAACAACCCAAAACTCTCCCCCTTTTTGATAATAAAATTCTTCAACTTTTTCCACATCTTCATCTGCGCCACAGGGTTCAGAACCTAATCCATATTCTGCTAAAATATTGGTAATTAAATTCACAACAATTTTGCGATCGCGCGTTTCCCAGGGACGAATAATAAAATCTTTATACTGCATTATTATCATGAAAATACTTAACTATGAATTCGAGGTTCAGGATGTAATGTAGCGAGTATTTCGCTTTCAACTGTTGCCATTTCATCTAATCGTTGATTTACTACTTTAGTATCAAAATAAGTAGTAGCCAAAACATAATATGCCCCATAATGACGGGCTTCTGATGCCATTAAACTCCGATAAAAACAGGCTAATTCCGGTTCCGGACAATACTCAGCAATTAAGCCTAAACGTTCATGACTTCTGGCTTCAATTAATCCATACATTAATAAAAAATCTAGCATCCGTTCAGGTTCATTGTGGCGAAGTTGTTTATTTAATTTAGAAGCATAAGGGGGAGAATTCAGCGGTTGTAGAGGAATTCCACGCCGTTCTAACCATTGATTCACTTGTTCAAAATGTTCTAATTCTTCTTTAGCGATCGCAGTTAATGCCCGAACTAATTTTGTACTCGAAGGATAGCGAAACATTAAATTAATTGCTGCGCCTGCTGCTTTTCGTTCACAGTGAGAATGATCGATTAAGACTGTATCTAAATTTGCAATAGCTTGTTCTATCCAAGCTTGAGAACTAGGTTGCTTGAGAAATTTAATTCTGGGTTTTAGGGTTTCTACCATTAGATTTCACTCCTTTTAGTTGATTCTAATTTTACCGCAAAATCCTATCACATTATATGACATTTTTTATCGTAATTATATTATTCTGCCATTCGATCTAACCGTTCTCGGATTGATAAATTCATTAGCGATCGCAAAAACAGAAATATTCCTAAACCTGCCATCATAAATGCTACCATGGCTAAAGTCTTATAATTGCCGACAATCAGTACAGAAGCAGATAAAATGACAAAACCAGTCCAACAGCCATGAATCAACGTTTTTAGGGCTAAATTCACACGCCTGAGCGCCTTTTCACTCTCTATTGAACGCACTTTAAACTTTAGTTCTCCTTCTTCTATTCGTTGTTCTAATTGTTTAACTAAACTCTCAGATTTACTCGGCTGTTGTAGCTTAAATTGAACAAAATCTTTAGCTTGTTTAACTAATTCTCGTACCCCTAATTTCTGTCCTTTTGCAGTGGTAACACTTTGAATAAATGGCGTTGCACTAATCACTAAATTGTATTGTGGATCGAGGGTGCGAGCAATTCCATCTAATGTCGTTAAAGACTTCAAAATAAACGTCATTTGAGCCGGAAGCCTAAACGGTTGCTGCTCAAACATCACATAAACTTCTTCTTTGATTTCATTGAAAGCATGAAAATCAATTGGCTTTTCCGTAAATTCATCTAATAGAAATCTCACCAATCGTTTCACCGGAGTCATATCAGAAATTGGCTCAATTAACCCAATATCAATTAAACTATTTAATACCACATCTGCATCTTTTCGTAATACGGCAAAAAAGGTTTTGATCATCTGATCTTTTGCCATTGGCCTCACTTCCGCCATCATACCAAAGTCATAAAAAATCATACTGCCATTAGGACTAACAGCAATATTTCCCGGATGAGGATCGGCTTGGAAAAAGCCATCTTGTAAAATTTGTTTCAAATAACAACAAATCCCCATTTGATTCAAGCGTTTTATATTAATTCCAGCCCGTTCTAGCTGCTCTCGATTATCAATTTTAATTCCCGGCATATATTCCAAGGTTAATACCTTATGAGTGGCATGACTCCAATGAATTTTAGGGACAACAATATAAGAATTATCTTTAAAATTTTCTCGGAATCGTTCTGCATTTTTAGCTTCTTTAATATAATCAATTTCCTGATATAAAATCATAAAAAATTCATTATAAATCTCATCTAAATCATATAACCTTGCCCAAGGAAAGAAACGCTGACAAAATTGGATGACTTTTCCAACGGCTAAAACATCCATATCAAACAACTGCTGTAAACCAGGACGTTGCACTTTTACAACAACTTCTTCTCCCGTATGCAGTCGCGCCCGATGCACTTGCCCCAAACTTGCCGCCGCCAAAGGATGTTCATTAAAATCTCGATATAAACTAAATAAAGAATTACCCAATTCAGCCTCTATAATTGCAATCGCCTCGGCTGTATTAAACGCTGGAACTTTATCTTGTAATTGTTCTAATTCTTCAACATATTCTAACGGTAAAATATCAGCCCGCGTTGATAAAGATTGTCCAATTTTAATAAAAGTTGGCCCCAAATCTAACATAGTTTTCACTAGCCATTTTGCCCGCCGCCGTTTTTGGGCTGAAGTATTATTCACCCAGAGTCGATCCCACCACAAGAAAAACATAAATTTTCCAGCAGCCGAAAACACATCAAGTTGCCGAGTGAAAGGAGAGTATTTAGTTTGCTGCCAACGTAAAGGTTGTATTGTTTTTTTAATAAGCATACGGGGAGGTTTGGGATCTACCACTAAAGAAATTGTAGATGAGTTCAGACAAAATTGGATGAAAATTCATCACTGTATGTTGACTCAATTTGAATAACAACAGGTTACCCATTCCCTGACTAAAAAATAAGTATTGATTAAGTTTACTATTTTCTCTCTGTGATCCTGTTGAAATTCTTAACGCAGATGGGTCTGGCAACTGCTTGCTGAACACTGTAGACTTCTGATAGATTACTGTTTTAGCCTTCTGTGAGAAAATAATATAGAATTCAACATCAGCCCTGACTGACAAAGGATGCAGCCATCGTCGTGTTGGAATTAACGGCAACAGCATTTAACGTTGTCCTAAATTAATTTGATTGAGGTATTTGATTGTGACGTTTAAACGGGCCAGCGGCATATTACTCCACCCCACTAGCTTACCCAGCCAACATGGAATTGGTGATTTGGGACAGTCTGCTTATGAGTTTATCGACTTCCTGGAAAAAAGTGGTCAAACCTTGTGGCAAATTTTACCCCTGGGGCCAACAGGATATGAACATTCCCCTTATATTATGAACTTTAGCACCTTTGCGGGGAATCCCTTAATGATTAGTTTAGAACAATTAGTCGAAGATGGATTACTCAAAGCGGATGAATTGAAACCGTTACCGCAAACAGAGGATGTTGTCCCTACCCGCGTTAATTTTGATCGGGTGATTCCCCACAAAATGCCGTTTTTAAAAACAGCATATCAACGGTTTAAAGAATCAAAACCCCCGGCGGAATTTGAGACATTTTGCCAAGAAGCATCATATTGGCTAGAGGATTATGCCCTATTTATGGCGCTGTTAGATGAGAATAACGGTAATCCTTGGAATCAGTGGGATCATGCCTTAGCGCATCGCGATCCAGAAGCGTTAAAAGCTGCTTCAGAAGAATTAAAAGATGAGATTCTGTCTCATAAGTTTTTGCAATTTAAATTCTTTGAACAGTGGTCAAAATTACGGAAATATGCCAATAATAAAAACATCCAAATTATCGGTGATATTTCTATTTATGTCTGTTATAATAGCTCCGATGTTTGGGCAGCACCTAATAATTTTCAACTCGATCCACAAACATTAGAACCCCTGTATATTGCCGGTGTTCCTCCCGATTATTTTAGCGCAACCGGTCAACTGTGGGGCAATCCCGTGTATGATTGGGATGCATTAAAACAGACAAATTATAAATGGTGGATCGATCGATTTAAAGCCACTTTAGCCTATGCAGATTTAGTCCGAATCGATCATTTTCGCGGCTTTGAAGCCTATTGGCGGGTTCCGGGTGGAGAAACCACTGCGATGAACGGAGAATGGATTTTAGCCCCCGGTCAAGACTTCTTTGAAACCCTACGTCAAAGTTTAGGAAGTCTGCCAGTACTCGCAGAAGATTTAGGGATTATTACCCCAGAAGTTGAGGAGTTACGGGATGGCTTTGACTTCCCTGGGATGAAAATTTTGCAATTTGCTTTTGGTGGCGGCGAAGATCATGCCTATTTACCTCATAATTATGTAGAAAACTGTTTGGTTTATACTGGAACCCATGATAATGATACAACCTTAGGGTGGTGGGAAACAGCCAGTCCGCAAGAAAAGCAAAATGTCGCTAAATTTCTCGGCTTTAATTCCCCCGAAGAAATCCCAGAAATTCATTGGCAACTGATTAAATATGCCCTGAATTCAGTGGCAAATCAAGCTATTATTCCCCTGCAAGATGTCTTAGGATTAGGTCATGAAGCCCGGATGAACGATCCCAGTATCAACGAAGGAAATTGGCGTTGGCGTTACGAAAGTTCTGATTTATTGACCTCAGAAATTAGCGATCGCTTGCTATCTCTCACCAAAGATTCCAATCGATAATCCGATAAAAATGTAGGTGCGTCAATGACGCACCCTACGCATGAAATGGCTAATTAAAAACTATGACTCCTGAAAAATCAATCGAACAATTACGAGAAAAAGTTATATCTCTGGCAACAGAAGCCGTTGAAAATTCTAATCCAACCGGATGGTTTGACACCCTGTATCAAGATGCCAACGGCGCAATTTCTCAAGTTCCTTGGGCGCAATCAACTGCCCATACTTATATTCAAAATAAATTAGAAAATAATCCCCCGGAAGCAACCGGAAAATCCGCTATTGTGGTGGGTTGTGGTTTAGGAGACGATGCCGAAGCGATTGCAAAACAGGGCTTTCAAGTTACTGCTTTTGATATTTCTCCCACCGCCATTGATTGGTGTCAACAACGGTTTCCCAATTCAACCGTGAATTATCAAGTGGCTGATTTATTTAATCTCAATCCAGATTGGAAAAAAGCCTTTGACTTTGTCTTAGAATCTCGTACCATTCAAGCCTTACCGTTAAATATGCGATCGCAAACTATTAAAGCAATTGCTGATTTAGTTGCAGAAAACGGCACATTATTAATGGTGACTCGATATCGAGAGACCGAAGCCGCCCCCGATGGTCCACCCTGGGCATTATCTGAACAGGAATTAGATCAATTTCAGCAGTTAGGGTTAACAGAAATGAAGCGAGATGCATTTTTTGAAGCGGATAAAAACATTACTCAGTTACGCTTAGAATATCAGAAAGTCTAAAATTCGGATTGAATAACAATGTATTGGAGTTCTAATAATTTTAGAGGCAGAAAGAGATCGCTTACTATGTCAGATATTGAGCAAATTGAATCAGCAATTCTTTCACTGTCTCATAACGATTTTGAGAAACTAAGAAACTGGTTTCTAGATCTAGATTATGAACGTTGGGAACAACAGATAGAACGTGATATTGTAGAGGGTAAATTAGAGGATTTGGCAACTGAGGCGATCGCTGAATTTAAAGCAGGGCATTGCCGCGAGATCTGATGCACTAAGCAACACGACGATTTTGGCAATACTACAACTCTTTACCTGAAAGTGTACAGCAAACTGCCGATCAATCTTACAAATTGCTGAAAGCAAACCCAACTCATCCATCATTGCATTTCAAAAAATTAGGTAACAAGTATTGGTCGGTTCGAGTAGGATTAAGTTATCGCGCTTTGGGTGTTCAGGTTGAAAATGGTATCTCTTGGTTTTGGATTGGAACACACCCAGAGTATGACAAATTGATTAGTAAGTTGTAATAGAAGTTGTTTCAAGGCGGAGAAACCGTAAGATCTGATATGTTATACTTGAAGTAAATGTCTGACAGGGTGCAGTGAAGTTAAGGATAAAATTAGAGCGATCGCTCATCACTGGCTCAGATTTTTTAAGCAACTGGTACTCGCAGCGGTACAATCAGATCTCAGACGTTCGGTGATTCATCATATATTTTATGTCCGCACCCCCCCTGACTCTTAACTTAATTCAAGGATCGGTTTCATTGCGTTTTACCCCAGAAGCGGCTCATGACTTAAAAACCGCCCTTGCAGAATTGATGGATAAACTCAAAACAGTAGCTGCTCGAACCACTCCAGGAAAGCCCACACCGCAAAAACCAGTAGAATATCAGTATATGGGTGATGTGTTTCTAGAAGTATTCTGTAATCCCAATATTTGGCCGAGTCCCTTTGCTGCTAAAGTATTAATTACGGTACGTGACGATCGGATCAAAGTCAATAGTGAAGCGGAGCTTACCCGTATCCTTGAGGATGTTAATCAGTATCTAGAACAAGTTTGAGTCCAGAGCTAGACTGCATTGAGTGGGTTGAAGGATTACCGACAAACCCCGGTTTGATCTCTATTGACACTCCCCATGTTTAAAAAACAAGGGGATTCTTAGCTCACAGGGATTCCAACGAACTTGCCCTCACTAAGCATCTTGACCGTATGCCCTACGGCTGCAAGTCCTCTCATTAGAACTATTTGCGCGGCTGCAACATCTCTATCGGTTACATAGCCGCAATTACCACACTCATGAGTACGCTCAGCTAACGTCTTTTTACCTGTCTCATGCTGGCAATTAGGACATATTTGAGAAGTTTTTCGAGCATCAACTTTCTGGAAATAAACACCACGTTTAAAACAAGTTTGTTCGAGGATATTAAAAAATTGACCAAAACCCGCATCAAGACAATGCTTTCCTAGCATTCCTCTAGATAAGCCAATTAGGTTTAAATCTTCTACAAATATTATCCCTACATTGTCACACAATTTATGGGATAACTTTCTATGCCAATCTTTACGACAATTAGCAACGTACTCATGGAATTTTGCAACTTTCCATACTGCTTTTAACCAATTATTCGAGCCAAAGTGCTTTCTACTAACACGCTGTTGCAGCAATTTCAGCTGGCGTTCGGCGTTGATCAAAAACTTCGGACGTTTGATTAAAACCCCACTAGAAGTTGCCACAAATGACGTTAAGCCTACATCAATTCCTACCGCTTCTCCATGGGGTGATGGTTGGGGTGGATTAACATCCCATTGAACGGTCAGCATTACATACCAACCAGAAACACGCTTTACCACACGAGCTTGCTTTAAAACCCCGCTCTCAGGAATTGAGCGAGATTGCCTTAATTTCACTTTCCCTATTACAGGCAACTTTATATGCCCATTTTGCAATGGGTTTTTACCGAGTTGAGGAAAAGAAAAAGACCGCATCCGTCCAACTTTTTTAAATCGTGGAAACCCATGATTTCTTTCCCACATTGATACAAAAGCTTTTTCCAGCCGTCTCAATGTCTGCTGCAAAGATTGAGCATTAACTTTACCTAAATACTCATTGCTTTTACGCGCAGCAGTCAAAGATTTACATTGAGAAGCAAACGTTGGACGGGATGAATCGGCAGGAATAATGTATTCAGCAACGGCAGAACAAGCATTAACCTGACATGAGCGGGACTTATACCAATCCTTACGTTCAGCTAAAGCATGATTGTAAACTCTGCGATGAGTTTCTAGCCATTGTTCAAAAATATCTATTTGGCTTTGAGTTGGCTTCAGCTTGAATTCGTAAGTCAGATTGAACAACTTGCATCACCTCCTTATCACATTCTACATCTAATCCTAAAAATCTTCTACCTTTTTTTAGGGTGTATGGGGAATAAATTCCCGTGGCGCACTACACCCCCATAGTTAGAAACACAGTTAATATTAAAGATGCTATTCTAATTTGCTGTAAAATTCAGATGAATGTCGATAATTTGACTCAAGTGCTCCAGACTGGTTTTCGTGTTACGCTTGGCGCAACCTCTTCTCTGGTTGAAATGCTACAAGATACCCAAAAACGAAATGAGAATCTAGAAAAAATTCAATCCGAATTGAGTCAACTCGCGGAAGAATTAGCCGCCAAAGGCGAAGTCACCGAACATGAAGCTCGTAAATTGATTGATGCTCTGATCAATCAACAATCAGGGGGTTTCAACCGTACAGTTGACACAGAACCGACTACCATTCAAGTGACAACCCCTGAAACGTCGTCTCCAAACACTGGCTCAGTGGCTGAAATTCAGGACTTAACTCAAGAAATTGCAACTCTTCGCACTGAATTGGAAAATTCACAAGATTGAGATTCTCATTAACTAAATCTTCTCACCCAGACTCCGGATTGAATTGAGCCGATTTGGGTGAGAAGATCTATGATTTCTAGTTTTGTTGTTTAATCTCTGTTTGTTCAATTACCAGAGTTTAAAGTAATGTTTGAGTTTTTTTAAGTTCAGTTTAGCCTCGGGCATCACTGAGTTTTTGCATTTTATTTTTTGAAATGAATTGGGCTGTACTTTTCCGTTCGGTAGATGTGAGTCAGATTCTAGTGAACAACCAATCGACTCAAATGAGATCAGTTCAGTTGATTGACTCAGTTAACTTTCAGCTACCAGGGGTAACCCAATTGCTGGGGATGAATTGTGTTGAGTCTCAAACTCAGGGTGTATCAATTTTGAAAGATTTAAATTTCGCGGGTCAAGTCAGTCAATTTATGGGGTTAGTCGTTATCCCACTTTTCGCAACCAATTAAGTCACCGATGCGATCGCGAAGCAGATAATCACTATCTTCTAGCTCTTCTTCGACGCAAACCCAGTCCCGAGCCGGAATATACTGACAGAGTGTGTAAATGGGCTGCTGACGGCTAATAACTCCCTTATTAACGAGCTGACGTGCTTCGTCACGAATAGTATCAAGTGAGAATTGAATAGTGGTGTAAGTCATAATTAGCCTCTTGGCATTTTTGCCTATGGTGTTAATGGCATCAGTACCTTATGATACTCGAAAAATTGAGATTAGGGAAGGGGTTTTGTCAGTATAAGTCAATACAATTTTACTAAAATTTGTGATAAAAATTTGTAAAAGCTACAATCCTCTCCAGTCCCACTTGAAAACTGTTGTAGAGTGTTATACAGACTAAACCCGTTGTCATCTCCTTATACTTCCCAAAAGTTTATTAAAAGTGACTGAAAAACTAAACTATGTTGTTTCACCCGCCAGCAACAGATCCCAATATCGATTTTCATCCGTCAGCTGGCTTGCTTGACTCAATTCCTAGAAGAGAGAATATACCCAACGCTTCAATAGCGGTGATAACTCTCTGTGACTCAGTTGATCGAGCATGATTAGGATTCAAACAAAACTTTCATCGCAATTGTCTGAGCTTCTGGGATTTGACCATAAGTAAAAACATAGGGTAGTCCCGGAGGTAGGGTTGGAAAAAATTTTTCAAGGGTGTACACACTACCATAGATCACTAACGCCTTTAGTTGTGTATTTTTTAATAAATTTTTAAAGCAGGTGGTGGCAACTTGGGTTAATCCGGCACTGCCTCGAAAGGGATTACCCCGAATAAAAATTTGCAGGATAGTCGGTTGATTGTCTGGAATCATTGCCACTTGGCAACGGCTGTCAAGCAATTGTAGTTTGTAGCCATTTTGTTGGGGTATGGCGATCGCCGAGGTTTGTTGATCCAGAAAGCGACAATTTAAACAGTCATCGACAATAATTAAATTACGCCCCTCGGTGGTTGCGGGATCTTTGGCAGAAATCGGCACCGAACCACCCGATCGCATCGATCCGGTTAAAATTTGTAAAGTGAGTTTTTGGGCTTTGGGTTGGGCTAAAGTCTGGGTGAGATCAAAAATTGATGAGGCTGAGTGAGTGGCGTGGGGATTAGGCCCATCCAAATTCCAGCCGGGGTTAACCTTTGATTTAGCTGTGATAATGCGTTCAACAGAAGCTTGAATACGTTCAGCCGGAATTCGTCCGGTTACCACAGCGTCATAGACTGCCCGAATAGTGACTTCAGGATCTTGCGGCATTAACAAAATATCCGCCCCAGCTTCCACAGCTAAAACCGCAGCCACATCGGGATCATACTGATTCGCGATCGCTCCCATCACCAATGCATCCGTGACAATCAAGCCTTCAAAACCCAGGTTTCGACGCAACAGTTGCGTTAAAATCTCAGGAGAGAGGGTAGCGGGTCTCTCAGCATCCCAAGCCATAATTTGTAAATGAGCACTCATTACCCCATCCACTCCCGCCGCGATCGCTGTTTTAAACGGGGGTAACTCAACCGTTTGTAAGCGTTCTTCTGAGTGAGGAATCACAGGTAAACTCAGGTGAGAATCAGTCGCCGTATCCCCATGACCTGGAAAATGCTTAGCGGTGGTGAGAACCGGGTATTGCTGACAACCGTGAATAAAAGCAGCGGTTAAATGACTAACGATTTCGGGATCTTCTCCAAAAGCCCGCACATTAATCACAGGGTTATCTGGATTGTTGTTGACATCCACAACCGGCGCGAGAATCCAATTTAAGCCAATTGCGATCGCTTCTTGGGCAGTATTCGTCCCCATCTGTTGAGCGGACTGTGTAGCCGTTTCTAGGGACTGCTGAGCTAATTGTGCGATCGCCATCGGTGGCGGAAACCAAGTCGCCCCGGCAAACCGTTGACCCACCCCTTCCTCAATATCGGCTGCCAGCAATAATGGAACTTTAGCCCAAGATTGTAGATGTTGAATTCGCACCGCTAATTCAGTGGCGCTGCCATCGACAAAAATGACACCGCCTACTCCTAAATCTTCTAGCCAGGAACGTAATTGAGCGGCAGGAGGTTCCCAAGCGGGATAACGAATTTGATGATCGAACAAACAGCCTGAAGCCCGGACAACCACCATCTGGGCAATTTGTTTAGCTAACGACAGATTCATCTTCGTGCCTGATTTGATTTATAATTCTTCCCTATCATCCAATTCTGAATCATCCACTTCTTCGGGTAAGGGATTTCGATTGACTTGATTGATCAGCGATAGAATTTTATCACCCCGTTCTAAAGAACGATCTTCAACAAATACAATTTCAGGAGTACGCCGGAGGCGAATGCGTTGACCCAAGTAAGAACGGACATAACCTTTAGCCGAACGCAAACCCTCCATGGTTTCTTGACGAGCCGCTTCTGTGCCGTAAATACTGACAAAGATTTTAGCGTGTTGTAGGTCTCCTGATACCTCCACATCCGTGATACTGACCATGCCACTACCGACTCGATCATCTTTAATATCATGGAGCAATATCAGGCTGACCTCCTTTTTAATTAAGGCAGCAATGCGGGACACACGACGACCTGTAGCCATGATGATTACCCCCTTTTATGAAATGATGGAACTGTATTAATAGTATCGTGATGACGAGCAAATCGGTTCTATCGTTTACCCAAAGATGATCGATAAACTGATCTCAATCTCAGAGGTCACGTTGATTTTTTCTTGTAATTTATATTTGTGTCGAATTTTTGGTTAAAATTGGAACACTCATGTCTTAGATAAATTATGTCTTGGGGGAAACTCTTACAACCCGATCTGATTTTAAGCAACTCAGTGATCGCTCTGACCACCGAGATTGTCACGCAACACCAATTAAAGGGGCTGGTTTTGGATGTGGACGAAACCCTTGTCCCCATTACCACAAAGCAGGTTTCCCAAGAATTGCACCATTGGATTGAATCCCTGCGGCCTCAGGTTTCTCTGTGGCTTGTCAGTAATAATGTGAGCAAAACTCGTATTGCGGGGATCGCGTCTGTGCTTAATGTTCCCTATATTAGCGCGGCAGGCAAGCCTTCACGGCGCAAACTCAGAAATGCAGTGGACGCGATGGGTCTTCCGCCCCAGCAAGTGGGGATGGTTGGCGATCGCCTATTTACTGATGTTTTGGCTGGTAACCGTTTGGGAATGTTCACTATTTTAGTTGAACCGATGGTCGATCCGTTGCAGGGGAATTTTTATCCTTCAACGCGATCGCTGGAAGTTTGGATATCAAAGACATTAGGGGCTACATTGCACCTGTGAGACAAAAATGGCTGCAACCCTGGTTGTAAAAATTGGCACCTCTAGTTTAACTCGACGAGAGACCGGAACTCTAGCGTTATCCACTCTGGCTACTTTAGTTGAAACCCTGACCTCTTTGCGATCGCAAGGACATCGAGTCGTGTTAGTCTCTTCTGGTGCTGTGGGGGTCGGTTGCGATCGCCTCGGACTGAGTGAACGTCCTCGCACAATCCCCCTCAAACAAGCAGTCGCAGCGGTGGGTCAAAGCCGTCTGATGGGGGTCTACGATGATTTATTTACTGCCCTCAAACAGCCGATGGCGCAAGTCTTACTGACTCGGGGAGACTTGATGCAGCGCAGTGGTTATGTGAATGCTTATAATACCTTTCAACAACTATTACGCTTGGAAGTGATTCCGATTGTGAATGAAAATGATACCGTTGCCATTGATGAATTAAAGTTTGGGGATAATGATACTCTTTCGGCTTTAGTCGCCAGTTTAGTTGAAGCAGATTGGCTGTTTTTATTAACTGATGTGGATAAATTATATTCGGCCGATCCTCGTTATCATCCGAATGCTGAACCGATTAATTTAGTCACTAATTTACAACAGTTAGAAGAGTTGCAAGTGGAAACCGGAGACTCTAAAAGTGGTTGGGGAACCGGTGGCATGGTGACTAAAGTTGAAGCGGCTCGAATTGCCACAGGAACAGGTGTTCGGACTGTAATTATGGATGGAAAATATCCGGAAAATGTAGCGAAAATTTTACAAGGTGAAATGATTGGGACACATTTTCAAGCTCAATCTTGCCCCGTGAATGCCCGAAAACATTGGATTGCAAATGTGTTAATTCCCACCGGAAAACTCTATTTAGATGCGGGAGCAATTAAAGCAATTTCTCAGAAAGGAAAGTCTCTTTTAGCGGCGGGAATTTTACAAGTAGAAGGAGAATTTCGCCCTCAAGATTCTGTACAATTATGTAATCAAATGGGTGAAGAAGTTGCCAGAGGTTTAGTCAATTATAGTAGTGTTGAATTGCAACAAATCAAAGGATTACGTTCGGATCAGATCCCAGAAATTTTAGGCTACGAGGGAGCAGAAACGATTATTCATCGAGATAACTTAGTGAGGGTTTATTAGTTCTTAATTCCCGTTGTTGTAATACCCTGAATAAACTGTCGCTGACCGATTAAAAATAAAATTAATACAGGTAAAGTCGCAATCACAACTGCCGCCATTAACAGTGACCAATCATTCGTAAACTGTTCTTGAAACTCCGCTAAGGCCAGTTGAACCGTTCTTAATTCCGGGCGGGTTGTAAAGACTAAAGGTTTGAATAAATCATTCCATTCGCCGATAAAGGTAAACAAAAAGAGAGTAACTAATGCAGGGCGAGAACAGGGAATTAGAACTTTCCATAAAACTTGCCATCGACTCGCACCATCGAGGGTGGCAGCTTCTTCTAATTCTTTAGGAATTGTGAGAAAATATTGACGCATCAGAAAAGTACCAAAACCATTGACTGCGGTCGGTAATATTAATGCACCATAAGTATTTAATAAATGCCCCCATTTCAACACAAGAAATATGGGAATCACGAGTAATTGAAACGGAATCACTAATGTTGCAATAACCAACAATAGCACAAGCTGTCGTCCCCGGAATTGTAACCGGGCTAAGGCATAACCGGCTAAAGCGGATGTCACCACTTGTAAAGCGGTTACTAAAGATGCAACGAGGGTTGAGTTAGCAAACGCCAGTAAAAAGTTGCCCCTCTGCCAAGCTTGCTGATAGTAAGCCAAGGTGAAATTTGTTGTCCCGGTGCTTCCAGCCCCAGAGAATGAGGTCCATAATACAATCCCTAACGGTAGCAAGACAAATATTGCCCCCAAAACCAAAAGTAACGAGATCGCTGCGTCGGGACTCCAAACCGGATTTAAGATTTTTTTCATAAGGTGTTTAGGGGGTAAGCTCAAAATTAGATAAAGTGAAACTTATCAAAACCGCAATATTTAGGGGGATCTGGAGTAAATCTGTTGATATCAACCGATCAAACTAGCCAATTCTTCGATTAAATAGTTAAAGTAATCAATATGCTAACTGATTTCATTTTCCTCCAACCTCAGGCGATCCTCTGCAAGAGGACTCGAATTTCAGGGATAACTTTCCAGTTGATTCAGGCGTTGAATTGACTCAGGTTAATATTTGAGTCCGATCGAGGCTAAGGCAACTGAGACAAAGGAATCCTAAAAGTAACAGGAGGTTAGGGGAAGAGATTGAGCCAGTCTATGGGAATAGCTGGTTGAATAACAAACTCCACAGCTAGAAAAATTCCTAGCCTAAGGAGATTTAAGCCTGTTGGCAGGCTATCAGCAAATGGGAATGGATTAGGTAGAGACTGTGGATGCCTATTGGACCGCGTCTTCCTTTACCGGGCGTGGGTTTTGGCAACCTGAGGTGAGAATTGAATTTCCCACTCCACCCCACCCCCATTCCATTTGCACCTGCCTAACCACAATATCTGCGGGATTTTAACCAGCGGAAATGTCAATATATTTGTGATGAGGAAATAGTAAACTTATGCAACAGCTTGAAACCACCCCAGAAATTGATTTTCAAACAGATACTTACAAAGATGCTTACAGTCGGGTTAATGCAATTGTGATTGAAGGGGAGCAAGAAGCCCATGACAATTACATTCAACTCGGTGAAATGTTACCCGATCAAAAAGATGAACTAGTGCGTTTATCTAAAATGGAAAAGCGCCACATGAAAGGGTTTCAAGCCTGTGGCCGTAATTTAGAAGTCACTCCCGATATGGAATATGCGCGGGAGTTTTTTGCACCACTTCATAGTAACTTTCAAGCCGCAGCCGAGTCAGGAAAGGTGGTGACCTGCCTGTTAATTCAATCGCTAATTATTGAAAGCTTTGCGATCGCAGCTTACCATATTTATATTCCGGTTGCCGATCCGTTTGCTCGTAAAATTACCGAAGGTGTGGTAAAAGATGAGTACACTCATCTCAACTTTGGTGAAGAATGGCTCAAAGCCCACTTTGAAAACTCTAAGGCAGAATTACAAGCAGCTAATCGTCAAAATCTTCCCATTGTTTGGAAAATGCTGAACAAAGTTGAAGGAGATGCTAAAACGTTGGGAATGCCGAAAGAAGACTTAGTGGAAGATTTCATGATTGCCTACGGAGAAGCCCTAAACAATATTGGGTTTACCACTGGCGAAATTATGCGGATGTCGGCTTATGGGCTAATTGGGGCTTAATACATTTACTTAAGACGCATAGGGGAAGTGAGTCATCTATAATCCTTGATCCGTCCTGGGCCTGGGTTTGCTGCCTTGCCGAATCACCCATGACGAGTGACTAGTCACTAATGACTCCCGCTCCCCTTTTCTTTTACAATGTAAAGATTTGAAAATCTCCAACATTAACGAAGCAGTTGCAAAGTTGTTAGAGGAGAACGTTAACTTCGGAATTACAATCATATTATGTTTGGTCTAATTGGTCATTTGACAAGCTTGAATCATGCTCAAGCCGTAGCACGAAATTTAGGTTATCCAGAATACGCAGATCAAGGGTTAGATTTTTGGTGTAGTGCTCCTCCTCAGATCGTTGATGAAATCAAAGTAACCAGCGTTACAGGTCAAGTGATTGAAGGTCGATACGTCGAATCTTGTTTTCTGCCCGAAATGTTGGCAAACCGCCGGATTAAGGCTGCAACCCGTAAAATTGTTAACGCCATGGCTCATGCTCAAAAGCATGGTATTAATATTACAGCTCTAGGTGGATTCTCCTCGATTGTTTTTGAAAATTTTAAGCTTGAGAAAATTAAACAAGTTCGCAATATTAAGTTAGAATTTGAACGCTTCACCACTGGAAATACTCACACAGCTTACATTATTTGCCGTCAGGTGGAACAAATGGCACCGCGCTTAGGGATAGACTTATCTCAAGCAACTGTTGCCGTCTGTGGGGCAACAGGGGATATTGGCAGTGCTGTCTGTCGCTGGTTAAATAGCCGCACTGATGTCAAAGACTTATTGCTGGTGGCCCGCGATCGCGAACGGTTAGAAAATTTGCAGACGGAGTTAGGACGGGGTAAAATCCTAGGGTTACAAGAAGCTTTACCCGAAGCTGATATTGTGGTCTGGGTTGCCAGTATGCCGAAGGGAGTTGACATTGATCCCAAAAGCCTCAAACAGCCCTGTTTGTTGATTGATGGTGGCTATCCTAAAAATATGTCTTCTAAGTTACAACATCCGGGAATTTATGTGTTAGAAGGGGGTATTGTTGAACATTCCCTTGATATTGACTGGAAAATTATGCAAATTGTCAATATGGATGCCCCAGCGCGGCAATTATTTGCTTGTTTTGCAGAATCTATGTTGTTGGAATTTGAGAAAGTTTACACCAACTTTTCCTGGGGACGCAATCAAATTACGGTTGACAAAATGGATGACATCGGTAAGTTTTCTGTCAAACATGGCTTTAAACCGTTATTGCTGTCGGTCTAAAGTTTCAACCAAATGTTGAGCCATCCGAGACGCTGCACCGGGTTTTCCGAGGCGGCGTTGTCCATTTTCAGCTATTATTTGTAGCTGTTGGGAATCTTGCCATAACGATAGCAAAATCTCTGGAACTTGACTCGGTTGTGATACCACTTTTAACGATAGTCCGAGTAACCGACTCTGGGCTTCAGCAAACTTTGGGGTAAATTGAGGCCCCTGTCCCGGAATGGCGATCGCCGGTTTTCCTAACCCCACAAATTGTTCTGTTGCCGTCCCTGCCATCGCGATCGCTATTTCTCCAGCATCGAGACAAGCATTAAATTCTGAGGTTAAAATCAGTTTAGCATTTTGAGCGTGAAATACAATATCGGTTGAATTGAGTTGATAGGGTAACGCTTCAAAACCTTTTAATTCTTGCCATTTCTCCGCCCTTAAACTTTGACAAAAAGGATCTAAATCTAACGCCGGGGCAATAGCTGCAAATAATACTATTTTTTTTGGTAACGTTAAACCTTGAGATTTAACCGTATTAATTATAGCCGTAATTCCTTGTAAAATAATCTCCCAATTCTGATACGCTTCTGGAATTCGCGATCCGGGTAATAACGTTAAAGTTAAAATATTACTATCATCCCGAAATGTGCGCCACCGAGAAACCGTTTCAGGCGGTTGTAAATTATCCATCATCGGGTTACCTGCATCCACCACCGGAATAGACCATTGACTTAAAATTTCAGCGGTTAAACTATCTCTAGGAAATACTGCCCGACAGCGCTGACGGCTGATTAACCACCGTTCCCAGGGCAGATAATCCGAGCCAGACCATCCCTCCCATTTTTCCTGCCAAGAAGCGCGAGAGAGCCATCCTTGTTCGTCTCGCAGATAATATTCTGACTTCGCCGTCCCCACAAAAGCATAAGGCGCACCACTCATCCAGGCCATCAACAGCGGCACAATATCCCCCACCGCTAAAATCATACCGCCCTGTTTTGCCCAATGACGAATGGCTTTAATTTGCCCCAATGTTAACCCAATTAACCCTTGATTGAGATCTCGTAAAAATTGCCCTCCATCCATATAAATAAATCCCCCTGATGGCATAGATTTTACCACACTAATAATCGGAACATTTTTGAGCTTTTGATACGCTTGTCCTGTCCCTACTATTGGCAATGCATCAATTTTAGGGGGATCTTTGAGTTGTTGTAATTGTGTTAAAATTTGAACCGCGATCGCATCTTCTCCATGACCATTACTTAAACACAATAATCTCACTGTTTTCTCCTTCATCTAAGTTTTGATTAAATTAATTTATCCTCATTAGTTTAAAGGATAATGATGAAAAATTTCTCAATCTAAGTTCCCTATTTTGGCAGGTAGAGGCTGTATAATGTACAGCTTTTCCCGAATGACTATAGTTTCAAAAATGTTATGAAGAATGTTGTAAATACTGTTGACATTCATATTTGATATAGGTTAACCTTAGATTAAGCAAAGGTTAAAAAAACAATAAATTAATCATTAATTGTCTCAGTGCGAGAGTGTTTATCTCCTATTTCACTGTCATAGTTTTAGGTTTAACTACTGATGTAATCGCTTAACTATGCTGTAAGTGTATAGTGACTTTTTTAATCTAAATATTTAATTTATATCCAATTTTCAATGAAACATCAGCAAGATTTAGTATTTAATCAATCTAACGCTCTACAGTCAGATTTTTGTGGCTTCAAACTTTCTATTTCTCCTAGAAAAGTAACTCAATTTCTTCTTTTTGTAGTAGGAATCCTTGTTATTCTTTCTCTTGTCAGTCAGCTAGCCGTTAATTTGTTACCCAGCTTTCCCTTAGGAGGGCTTAGAGCATTTATTGCATCTAAACTATCTGTCGATCAAGAACAAAGTTTCCCCGCTTTATATTCTTCTATTAGTTTATTTTTCTGCTCTATTTTATTTTTGATTATTGCTCAAAACAAATCTAAAACAAAAGATAAATACACTTTGTTTTGGAAAAATTTATTTGTAATTTTTACTTTATTAGCGCTAGATGAGTTATTAAGTTTTCATGAATATCTCTCAAATCCCTTGCGTAAACTCGGTTTTGATGGCATTTTCCACTATGCTTGGGTAATCCCAGGCTTTCTTCTAGTCGGGATATTTTGTATAGTTTTTTATCGATTTTTTCAGCATTTACCCCGCTTTATGAAGCGCTGTACTTTGTTGGCAATGTTGACCTTTATAGGTGGCGCTATTTTTGTAGAGACAGTCGGTGGATATTATCGATATCTTCATGGAGCAAATAGTATCGGTTATTTGTTGATCGCGACAACAGAAGAACTGATGGAAATGATAGGCGTTATTATCTTAATTCATGGGTTACTAACTTACCTTGAAAAAATGGGAATTAACAAAATTAATCTTCAACTGAATGTATCTCAATCCCATTCAGGTAACCATCAGCCAAAATCACAGGATTAGATGGGTTAAAATCAACATTTCGGTGAATTAATCGGTAGAAATAGGTAGGGTAAGGCAGCAAATTGAGGTGCATTAAGTAACTTTTGTAATTGCGTTAAAATTTGCACCGCGATACGGACAAGTCCACGCTGCGCGAAGGCATGCGCCTGTGCTTCGGACTTATCGCATCTTCTCCATGACCATTACTCAAACACAGTAGCCTCACCGCTTTCTCCTCGATGTTGAGTTTCTGATGAACTGATTCGTCTCCCTCGTTGAAAAAACATTGACGATGTCACACTACTTTAGGAAGATAGTTAGAGAGCCATTCAATTATTAATCAGTATGAATTCTATTGACATGATATCACAGGATGATTTTAACGCTCAAGGGTACTTTTTGAACAAAAATTTCTTATCTCAGACAGAGTGTGATTATTTATTAAACTTAATTAGTGAATATCGGCAACAATTTTCTGTTCCTCAAGTTGATCGTAATCTTAAACCGATTCCTCTCAGTTACTTTGTGATTGATGGCAAAAAGATTCAATCTAATCTCCCAGAAATTCAAAAATTGTACGATACAGTCAATCACCAAATCAATCAATTCACAGATCAACCACTTTTTCCTTTAAAAGATATTAGAGTAGGATGTAATGTCAATATTATGGAACAGGGCGGGACATATCGCTGGCACTACGATCGGAATGCAGTTACTGCTATTTTGTATTTAAATCAAGTCAAGGGAGGTGAAATAGAGTTTTATCCTAACCATAGAATTATTTTACCCAACGCTAAATTTTCTAGATTTCAGAGAATGCTCGATCGCACCTTAGAATGGCAGATGGTTCGTGATACTTTTAACAAAAAAATAGTTGTTAAACCTCAAGCTGGGTTACTGTTAATCATGCGGGGTGATCGATGTCTTCATAGCGTTTCTCCAGTCCTAGAGGCGAGTGAGCGAATTAATATTGTCATGGCTTATGATTTACCGAATGCTAGTTTTGTCGTCCAGGAACAACTGAATACTTATTTATATAGTTCAGACAAGATTTCAGGAACTGATCCTAATTATTCTCAAATCAATTCTGGGGAAAAAAAATAATAAAAATAGAATATTTAACTACTCAAATGAAAAGAAGTTGATTTTCTGCAATATAGAAACCAAGGAGATTAATACAGATTAACTATTTAGTAATTCTCCATTCTGATATAAAATCCGTTTAACTGCTGATAATTATCTGTAATTTTACGGATTTACATAAATATTTAATCACACAATTTCAGTAAAACTATCGTTCCGAACGACTGACCTCTATGTTTAATATAGAAATAAGTCATGAGGGATATAAAGCTATGCTATTCAATAGAAAATCAGCTAAAAATTTTTATCGTTTTAGTTTGCTATCTTTGCTCACAACAACGGCTTTAATAGCATCTACCCCCCCCCGAAATTATCAAGTATTAGCTCAAGAACATAGTGGTTGTTTTATGGTCGATCATGCTAATAGAGTTATTAGTTTAAATGGGATGTGTCCTTCTGACGAAAATAGTCAAGCTTTAGCAAGAGCCACTCAAGAAGTAAATGGAATTGTTTTAACAAATCCAGTAATACAAGAAGGGTTTGTGCTGGGAAAGATTACGAATGTTCAGGATAAAGTTATTAATATTTCTAGGATTGTATTACAGTTTGAAGACAATAAGACAGGTGACGTTGTCACGACTACAGGTTTTGATGTTACAGCTTACTTAAGTCCCGGTCAAAATCGTGAATTTAGATCGCAGCTTTCAGAAACTTTTGATTTAGGTGGTCGCAAAGAATCTGAAATAACACCAATATTTGTGGGCTGGGAATAAAGACTATTTTGACTCGTTTGACTTTAAAACAACAGGTAAAGACGATGAAACACAAAAAATTAACTGTAGCTGTACTTATTTCAGCATTATCTGCTATGCTCCACCAAAGTGTAGTTGCTCAATCCTTATCTAACTCCTCTGGATGCTACTGGACGAATTCTTCAGGAGAAGTGATGGGAATTTCTTCTCGTTTATGTGGTCGTCAGCCAACAATTACTACTTCACCGAAACCACAAACAACAGCAGATAAGTTTATTCAAGCATATAAAGATGCAGCCGAAGAATTTTCTCAGGATCCTCTAACTAAAAATCTTGTGC
>CAYNXM010000028.1:0-2716 GCA_964401105.1 uncultured Lyngbya sp.
CGTTTGTATCTCGGCAGATTTCTATCTTACAGTTAGGGCATTGATGGGTTCTGGTACTGAGTGATTTCTTTAACCGATAGCCACAATTTGAACAATCCTGGGAGGTGTAGTTAGGGGCAACAGCAATTACTGTCTTATCCCAAACTTTCCCAAAATAGTCTAGCCACTGAGTGAATTGATACCAACTCGCGTCAGAAATAGACTTTGCCAGATGATGATTCTTGACCATGTTTTGTATCTTGAGGTCTTCATACACCACGACATCGTTAGATATCATTACGCACCGGGCTAATTTAATAGCCCAGTCTTTACGCTGGCGTTGAACCTTCAAATGTGCCTTACCCAGTCTAATTCTGGCTTTGTGGTAATTGCTTGATTGGGGTTTCTTCCCCTTTGCAAATTTTCTTGATAGCCGTCGCTGTAGTTTTTTAATCCGTTTTTCCGATATTCTTAAGTACTTGGGATAAATAACGGCGTTATCGTTTTGGTCTTTGTAGAAATACTTCAAGCCCAAATCAATGCCTACTACATTCCCAGTGTATTTTCCCGACTCAGAGCGGTTGGCATCAAAGCAGAATTGAGCATAGTATCCATCGGCTCGTCTAACCACTCTCACCCGGTTGATTTTAAGTCGGAATAGATCTTCTCTTGTCTGATGATTACAGAACAAAGAGAACTGACCCGCTTTAAACCCATCGGTGAAGCTAATCGTTAAATTGACGGGTTGGGCAAAGCCCAAACATTTCCCGTCACAGTCCTCTGACAATTTCCAGCCTGAAGTTTTATACTCAACGACAGCGAGAATGCTTTCTGAACTGAGGATATCCCTTTTTCCTAGCACCCTCACGACAGCGGTCAGACAAGAGCGCCACCTGCGCCTCGCGTGGGAATGCTGACCAAGAGAGCGACGATAGAAACTAGAGATAGAATTCCAAGCTCTTTCGGTTGATGCAAGGGCGACCATTGAGTTTAACTTTTTAGCAAAGGGATATGCGCGTGCTAGTTCTTTACACAGCAGAGATAGACGAGCTTTGCTTACATTTAGCTCATCACGCCATAATCTAATCGCCTTATTCCTAATGAATTGAGCAGCTCTTATGGCTGAGTCTATTGCTTGGTATTGAACCGATAACCCGTTTAATAACTTGGCTTGTCTGACTATCATGGTTTAATTTTACCTTCATCCGTGAGAAGGCTCACACCGTATTCTCTGAATCGGTGTTGAGACGGGGCTTACAAGGTGCGGACGCAGGGGAGCCACACAGCCCCTCATGAATCGCGGGCGGCAGGGTGGTTTCATTTAGGGGGAGAAAAACCAACAGTTAAGATATCAAAGATGCGTCTGACTTGATTAGTAAGTATCCGTACACCTTGAGGAATAGTACGATAGCCTAATTGACGAACAATGGAAATGACAAAACAATTTAAAATTGCCCAAATTATAGGAGCATTCCCGCCCGGACGGGCAAAATCTTCTTCAAAGGTAACATCTCTGACCCAGTGGAGTCGGTTTTCAATGCTCCAGTGGTGTTGGATATGAAGCCCAAAACTATCAGCATCTAATTCTAAGTCACTCATGTAACCCATTTGTTCCTGAAAAGATCGCCCTTGACGCATTCCCCAACGAGTTACCCAAATTAAGCACCTCAAGCCAGCCCATTTCTGTTGTAACTGATAAGGAGCAGGGTAAACTTCCACTCGACGATAGACTTGACGCTTGTGGGAATGCTCAAAACTTTGTGCACAGCTTAAGTAGTTTCCGGCAGTGTGTAATTGTTTTAAACTTCGATGAAGTTGGGGTTGATTGGCTTTGAGAGCAATTAAGTAGTGCTGCTGTTGCTCGACAATCTGTTGGACAGTTTTTTTTGGCAGTGCAAGGCATCCAAACTAAAAACTATGGGCTGTCGAGCCAAAGCGGTTATTAATTGCCTAACGACCTCAATCTCGCTACAACACTTGTTTTCCATCACCTGCAACTGTAGCACTACTCCAGTGTCGTGAGTGAAGCCACTGACTGTTGTGATGAAATTTTGATATGAAGTATTTCCATGATTGACAGTACTTTTAATACTTTTACCATCTCCTGCTACCCAGGTGAGATCTGCCAGTTGAATAAATTGTTGACTCCATTGATTAAACAACCTCACAAATGGCTCAAACTCCACTGCTTGCAACACTCTACGAAAAGTTGAAATTGATGGAATTCTCGTGGTTTCTGGTAATTCCAACAATTCACAGATAGTTAGCCAATGTTGTTGACTGAAATCAGCTAAGGGCCGATATCCTCTGTACCCACATAGAGTTCCCAACAGAACTAGCATCATTACCAGCCATAGAGAGTGTCTTTTTCCTTTACCTTTTCGGTAGTCTGGGATTTGCTGGAGTTGCTCAATTAAATTGAATCTTACACTCATCAGATCATCTACTATGCACCTATTACTATTTTCATTTTTCTCTTGTTAAATGAAACCACCCTGCCTCATGAATCGCGGGCGGGGTATCGGTTGGTAATGAATCAATCCAATCTTCTATAAGAGATGTAATAGTTTGATCTCGATTTGCTGCATATTGGGTGAGTTTGTAATATCTAGCTTTGCTCAATCTTGCTTTAAGTTGCTTTTCTTTTTTCATGGCGTATACACAATAGGGGTACATTTATGTGATCCTATCTATAGGTCGGTAAATAACATTGACAGATTAATGAGAATTTCATACC
>CAYNXM010000029.1:0-4363 GCA_964401105.1 uncultured Lyngbya sp.
TAACACTTCCACCTCCACTCCATTATCAGATTCAACCGGATTAAAATTCTCAGCCACTTTAGGTTGTTCTCAACTGCTATCGATTTCTCTCCCCCTTTTATAAGGGGGGACCCCCGCCTGCGCGGGGGCAGGCACAGGGGGTTAAATTAATATCAATGATCAACTTTTGCAGAAGTCACTGTTGAGGGGACAATCTCTTCAACGGCTAACACTTCCACCTCCACTCCATTCTCTGATTCAACCGGATTAGGATTCTCAGCCGGTTTAGGTTGTTTTGAACTGTTAGGTTTTTTAACTGTTTTCTCTGTTTTAATCGCCTTTTTCGACTGTTCTTGAACGGGTTTAGAATCAAACACTAACCCGTCTTTTGTTTGACTCACATACAAAGTATCTCCGGCGACAAACTTCTGTTCTAACAGTAAATTGGCAATTGGATTTTCTAATTCTCGTTGAATAGCCCGTTTTAAGGGTCTTGCCCCATACACTGGATCGTAACCCACTTCTGCCACATAATTCAGGGCATTAGGAGATAACTCAATCTTAATTTTTTGATCGGCTAATAACCGCTGTAAACGCTTAATTTGAATTCCAACAATTTGCCGTAATTCTTTCTTACTTAACGGATGGAATAGAATCGTATCATCCACACGATTTAAAAATTCTGGGCGGAAATGCGATCGCAAAGCCGACATCACTCGCCGATGCATTTCTTCATAACGAGAATCATCTCCTGCTACATCTAAAATATGTTCGCCGCCGATATTACTGGTCATTACAATTACAGTATTACGGAAATCCACTTTCCGCCCCTGAGAATCGGTAATGCGACCATCATCTAATACCTGTAATAAGATATTAAACACATCTGGATGGGCTTTTTCCACCTCATCAAACAAAATCACCGAATAGGGATGACGACGAACCGCCTCAGACAGTTGTCCCCCTTCATCATAACCGATATATCCGGGAGGTGCCCCCACTAAGCGAGAAATAGCGTGTTTCTCCATATATTCCGACATATCAATCCGTACCAGGGCATCCTCGCTATCAAAGAGGAACTCTGCCAATGCCCGCGCTAATTCGGTTTTTCCGACCCCTGTCGGCCCCATAAACAGGAAAGAACCAATTGGACGACCGGGATCCTTCATTCCCGCCCGCGCCCGCCTGATGGCCGCAGAAACCGCCGCTACGGACTCCTGTTGACCAATCACCCGTTGATGCAGATGACTTTCGAGTTGTAATAATTTTTGTCGTTCCGACTCCAATAAGCGGTTAACCGGGATCCCTGTCCACTTAGCCACAATAGCGGCAATATCCGCTTCTGTCACCTGTTCTCGTAACAGTGTAGATCCTTGCGATTGTAATTTTAACAGTTCCGCTTCTTTGGCTTCGCGATCGCGATGAACCTGTTCTAAGCGACCATATTTTAATTGGGCTGCTTTATTCAAATCATAATCCCGTTCAGCTTGTTCAATTTGAACCCGTAATTTTTCTTCTTCTTGTTTTAAACTATTAATGCCATCGAGTAACTCTTTTTCCCCTTTCCATTGAGACGCTAATCGAGTTTGTTTGGCTTTGAGGGTTTCAACTTCTTGTTGAATGGCTAGCAAACGGATATTAACCCCAACATCAGTAGTGGAACTACCATTTCCTTTACTTTCTCCTTCAATGGATAATTTTTCCATTTCCAACTGCATTAACCGTCGATCAATTTGTTCTAATTCAACGGGTTTGGAAGTAATCTCCATTTTCAATTGGGCGGCTGCTTCATCGACTAAATCAATTGCTTTATCCGGTAAAAACCGATCGCTAATATAACGACTGGATAAAATCGCCGCAGCCACTAACGCAGAATCGGTAATTTTAACCCCATGATGGCGTTCATAACGGTCTTTTAAACCCCTTAAAATGGAGATAGTATCTTCTGGAGAAGGTTGATCGACATAAACTTGTTGAAACCGTCGTTCTAAAGCCGCATCTTTCTCAATATGTTTACGATATTCATCTAAAGTACTCGCCCCAATACAGCGTAATTCTCCACGGGCTAACATCGGTTTAAGTAAATTTCCCGCATCCATTCCCGACCCAGTTGAACCACTCGAACCCGCCCCGACTACGGTATGTAATTCATCTATAAATAAGACAATTTGCCCCTCAGATTGAGTCACTTCTCGCAATACCGATCGCAGACGTTCTTCAAATTCTCCCCGATATTTTGCCCCGGCAATTAAACTACCCATATCAAGAGAAATTAACTGACGATCTTTTAAAGATTCGGGCACATCTCCATTCACAATCCGTTGGGCTAAACCTTCTGCGATCGCAGTTTTCCCCACACCCGGTTCCCCAATTAATACCGGATTATTCTTAGTTCGACGAGATAAACAACTAATCACGCGGCGGATTTCTTCATCTCGACCAATCACCGGATCTAGCTTACCATTTTTGGCTTGTTCCGTTAAATCTCGACCATATTTTTCTAAGGCTTCATAACTGCTTTCAGAGGTTTGAGTGTCTGTTGTTTGAGTGTCTGTTGTTTGTTTTTGAGTTTGTTTTTCTACTTTTGGACTACTACGAATTATCTTAATAACGGCTTCGAGTTTCTGACGAGTCAGGGGAGGAGTCGCTGGACGAGACTGGCCGGGACGGTCAAACCCAGGTCGTCCGGGTCGTCTAGAGGGGGTTGCTTCTGGTGTTCCCCGAAATAGCCGTTTACCGATGCGTTCATCTTCAGCAAACGCCACTAAAATATGTTCAATAGAAATATAGTCATCATCCCAAGCTTCTTGAATCGCCGCTGCCTGGTCTAGTAAAACATCTAGTCCCCGACCTAAATACAAATGGTCAATAGTTCCAACTCTGGGTTGACGTTTGGTAAACCCTTCTAATTGCTGAGTCAGCCCCTCGGGATCGACTCCGGCTTTCAATAAAATCTGACTTGCCAGTCCATTTTGTTCTAGCAACGAAATCATTAAATGTTCGACATCGAGTTGCTGATTTTGAAAGCGATGGGCGACATCTTGAGATTTAACAATGGCTTCCCAGGCTTGATCTGTAAAGAGATTAGGGTCAGTTGGTTGCATTATGGCGTTGGGGACTAGGAATTAGAAACTGAGATGAGAAAAACGTGTATTAACTGAGTCATTCTGGGATCTACCTTAATTGCCCCCGAAATTCCTTGCCCCCGAAATTCCCTGCCCTTTAGTTGCCCCCTTACCAAGGGAGGCCCAGGGGGGTAGCTGAGGAAGTTTGAGACTTGTTTCCCCCAAACTATGGGGCTTAGGGGGCACTTAGGTAGCATAACGGAGTTTTAGACAGTAGTCGGTGTTAATGAGTAGCCGCAGCCGTTTCTTTTTCGTTTTCGTTGTGACTTCCTTGAGTTCCCAATTGAATCAGTTCAATTTTATAACCATCGGGATCGGCAACAAAAGCGATCACAGTTGAACCATGTTTCATTGGGCCGGGTTCACGAGTTACTTTACCACCTGCTGCCCTAATTTGGGCACAAGTTGTGTAAATATCATCCACACCCAGGGCAATATGACCATAACCCTCACCGAGATCGTATTTGTCAACGCCCCAATTATAGGTTAGCTCAATTACTGTATTTTCGGATTCATCCCCATATCCAACAAAGGCTAAGGTAAATTCTCCGCCGGGATAATCTTTTTGCCGCAGTAGTTTCATCCCCAGAATATCGCAGTAAAATTTTTTGGATGCTTCCAAGTCACCGACTCGCAGCATGGTATGTAGCATTCTCATAATATTAATCTCTCCCACGTTAGTCTTCTCACTGTATTATTTTAAGAGGACATTACAATTTCCGCAGCAATCTATAGAACCCAAAAGCGGATCTGTCTTGACGGGTAAGTGTCGCGTTGGCGTAGCCTGTGCGGCAGCACGTATCGCCTCATCCTAAGTAAACATTTCCCTATGTGACGTACTCGACACCCTAAGCTGACGCTATAGGGGTCGCTTCTCTTGGATTTTTCCTAGAGCGTTTTATAGTGAGTTTCACGCCCAGACCCACTTTTTTAATCAAGATGGCACTGTTTAAATCCCTATCCAACTCAGTTGAACAATGAGGACAACTATGCCATCTTTCCGATAATTCTTTAGGGACTACGTTAAGGCAGTTTGAACAGCATTGAGATGTATTTCTAGGGTTAACTTTGACAACTTTCACTCCAGCATTTTCGGCTTTGAATGATAGTATTTCAAAAAATTGACCTAGACCTGCATCTGCAAAACTTTTATTCAATCCCGACTTGGCTGCTTGACCATTAGGCAAGTATTTCCCAGTTTTATCCTGCTTTGGCTTGCATCGCTTTGTCATGTTGCGAATCTTTAAATCTTCAATAAA
>CAYNXM010000030.1:0-9374 GCA_964401105.1 uncultured Lyngbya sp.
TTCTGCAAGATATGTACAATGGTACGCTTCTTGGTACGGGTGCAAGTCTGGAGAAAAGATACTCCCCTGTAGATTGCTGTAAGAATTGGTACAGGGGCAGGTGTGAACTGAGATTTTGGGGTATATTGAGATGGGAAAAGAGGAAATTGCTGCAATAGCTAGTTGAGCTCACTTTACGGAATTATAGGAAGTTTGACTACTCTTTTATATTTCGTATTTCGCCTACTGTTGAGAATACTCCGGTAGGGCTTTTCATATCAAAACCGAAGAATATTTATCAGATTAACAGTCGCAGTTAAGCTTCGCTAGCTGCTCGACACCAAGATGGCGTCCAATGCACTAACGACTACAACTGCACAAGGGAACCTCAACCCTTCGGCTGTCAACTACCATGAACTAGCTACCATGACTTTTCCACCTCCAGTTGGACAGGCACCTATGACACAGCGTGACCGTATGTTGTACCTACTTGTCACGATGCTCAACGAGAGTGCCGACACGGTTGAGAACGATACCACATGGACATGCTTGGATCAGAATGGCATCACCAACTACGACGACTTCAAATCTCTCAGCGATGATGACATCATGGGACTGACGTATACAGTGAACAACGAACTACTCCAACTACCATTGATAACCAGGCGTAAGATGGTGATTGCTCGTCTGTACCACATGTGGGTGAACCAACAGTCAGCCCGCGACATTCAGATAGAAGAACTTGGGACCGCTGGATTCGATGTCTACCGAGTGAACTTTTACGAAGATCACGCGAACGCTGTCAAACGTGGATCTAAAGGAGAAGGCAATCTGGATCTGGAACGATGGAACAAGGGAATAAAGGCGAATCGCACAGAGTACCCCACGTTAAGTGGCGCGGAGCTTTGGATTCGATTCAAGGAAGATTTCTGCTCCACTGCCGACTCCCAAGGATTGCTACACACCCTGGTAGACAACGGTTACACTGTGACGAACCCCGAACTATTCGCAGCACAGATGAAATGGATGCACAAGACACTTAAGGACAAGATCAACAACATCATTGCACGCGGAATTATCCGCCAGCACGAGGATACTAAGAATTCTCGGAATGCGTGGAGTGACCTATGTGCACATTTCGATAACGGCTTTACTGCGACCATACATGCTCAGAAGCTCGTCACATATGTATCTTCTGCCAAGCTGAAGACTTCTTGGAGGGGCACTCAAGCGGGATTCATCAGCCACTTCTCGGAACAACTTCGGGTGCATGCAAAGGTTGACCCAGCCGGTGCTTACTCCGAGTCTCAGAAGATTAATTTGCTAAGGCTTGCCGTGAGTGACACCGAGAATCTTGCTATAATCCATAACGTTGAACAGACAACGCGACGTGCAGCGCATGTGACTGATCCTTGGATATACGAAGATTATGCTCAAGCACTCACGATCGCTGCAGAAATGTACGATTCCAAGAATGCAAAGAAGGCTAGTGTCAGCGGAATAGCTGTGAACAATCATGAACTTATTTTCGATGATGGGTCCACTGCTATAGAACCAGCTGATGCCGAGGTTATGGTTCATGACTTCAACACTTCTGTTGATGAACTGATGGCATTTCAGGCGCAGAGCAACTATCCTCCAGATCAGAAGGTTTCCCGCAATGGACGTCCGATTCTCTTAGATCAGAAGACTTATCAAGGATTGAGTCGGGACGACCGTCTCCACTGGAATCAGATATCGAATGATGGGATTCTCAGTATTGCGGAATATCTTAAGGGAAAGGGGAGCTCTAATCAGAAGGGTTCACCAATTCCTAACGGAGAGGCTCAGCGCAAGGTATTTATGCACGAACGAGCACCACCAGATCTCCTGGATAGTGGCACACCGCCTAATCAGTCGATAGAAGTCAAGAATCATACCTTGACTCCTTGTCCAGAGCATGGCGAGAATGGAGAACCCGAGTTTGACATCAGGAAGTTCTTAACGAATTCTCATTCGGTTTCAAGGGGTGATGTTAAACCTCATGGGGAGAACACCTCGACAGAATCAGGACCTGGACCCATGACTCGTTCTGCTTTTGCGACTGAAATCAATGACAGTGACGAGTGGCAACGTGCATTTTCTTACGAGATTTCCATGCATGATCAGTACAACACATTCTGGGAAGTCCGTGCCAAGAAACAGCAGGCAGCTAACTCAAACGCAGATCAGACGAACCCTGACTCAGCACAGTCAGGTGCTGTAGAAGAGCACAAGTCTGACATTGCCGATGCGGATGATCCTAAATCGGAAGTCCAACCTGACCTGATAGATCTTGATGACTCTAAGGTTCGGAGCTCTAAACCAGCATCGTGGAATCCTTCCGGCATGCTACCGAACTCGGGTACGAGCGTTATACAAGATCAAGAACAATCGGGATCCTCTGACTTTGAGATTTTACAGGCTGCCGCTAGATCTAGATGGAACGCATACTTGGCCAACAAGAAAAAGGCAGACACATCCAGACAAACCAAGACTGAAAAGAACGTCAGGTTCGCATCAGACGGTGTCCAGCAACCTACCAAGTCAGGAAACCTAACGCCATGGGAAAGGTACTTGTTGAACAAGAAACAACGATCGGCCATGTCGGATCAGACAGTCAGTACAGAAGCTTCGGGTACACAACAGACTGATACATCCAAGGCAAAAGCTGAACCAATTAAGGCCAAGCCAGGAACGACAATGTCAGGACCGTTTTCCAACGTACTCAAACCTGCGGTAAAGGCAAAAGATCGAATGATTCCATCCAAACATGGATTCTTATCCGGGGTCAATAAGAGGACATCCCACATCAGCCATGCCTCAGAATCTTCAGAAGCTCAACCCGTTTCTATAGACAAGACGGTAGACAATTCTGGGGGTACCAAACTTACGGCTGAATCTTCGAGTACCCAACGCATCCCAGTCGGGGAGAAGGGTGGACTTAAGGATGAGAAGATTGGCGACACCAAAAAGGCTAACGACAAGCAGATGTCTCCTCCAAAGGATGAAAGCATTCCTGTTGAGGTTGACCCAAACTCAGAGGGAGGCAAGGATTCCGGTGATGTCGTGACTACAGCGGCGATATACACTGGAATTCCCTCACAATTGGACAATCCTGGAACGTCACTACAACTTCAGGAGGTTGACCTGGGAACTTGTGGAATTGAATCAAGTATATCCGACGATACCCAAATCAGTCCTGGGTTACATGGCTTCAACTCTTCGATTGACACTGACCAACAGGTTGTACTTGAATCTGACCGTTCCAATCGCGCACGCAAGAGAAACAAAAGAAAGAAGAAAAAGAAGGTCCGAGCTCCACAAGGATTCTGTGCGCTCTTGTCCCCCAATAAATATGGACAACCTTCCTCTTCTTCCTCTTCCTCTGAATCCGAGGACAAGCATCAGGACGATAATACGGAGATACCTGGTGATGATGTGAAGACACAGGGCGACGGAGATTACACGAAAGTCATGGGCAAATCCCATCCTACTGCTCCCAAGACCATGTTATCGGGAAAACCTATCGGACAAGAGAAATCATCTCAGAATAAGTTCGATTTGCTCCAAGATAATGAGGACGATGGCGACCAGTTAAAAGGGAAGGCCAAGGCGGAGTAACTCCGTTCGCCTTGACGGCCCACACCATAGACAATCCAGGAGTTGAAATACCCTTCCGGGTACAAGACCAGGCCTCGGCAGAGGATGTACCTTCGGAAGAATCTGGTCATCCATCTCGGGAATCAGCTTATCTCGAGATAAATGTCCACTTCATCAGATACCGGACGCAAGCAAGTTTATCGGCGAATCAACACTTGAGCAAATCCACAAGAGGGTCGTTGCTTGATAGGGGAGCTAACGGAGGTATTGTTGGTTTCGATGCAGTGGTCATCAGGATCCATCAACGGACTGTGGACGTAACAGGGATTGACAACCATGAGCTATCATCACTCAAAATAGTGGATGCATCAGCCAGGGTCATGACTAACCGCGGATGGGCTATCCTCATCATGCAGCAGTACGCACATCACCCTGTAAGAACGACCATCCATTCAGCGGGTCAAATTGAAGCTTACAAGAACTTCGTCGATGATAAGTCACAGAAGGTCGGCGGTAAACAATGCATCAAGACGCTTGACGGATACCTTATCCCCGTCGACATCATCAGTGGCTTGCCATACATCAAGATGCAACCCAACACAAAGGAGGAGTACGACACGCTGCCCCATATTATTCTGACTGGTGCTGAGCCATGGGACCCAAGCGTCCTCGACAATATCATTTCTAACAGGGATGATTGGCAAAGTACGATGGGCACCCTAGACGAAGGGATGATACCACAACCATTCGACGAACACGGCAATTACAAGGAACGAGAAATCGTTCCACCGTTGCGCAGATCCAAACGCGTTCAGAAGAATACATGGAAATTCTCTTCTGACCTTATTCAGTGCTACTTGACCGTTGCCAATCTGAATGTGCAATACCTGAACGATGAAGATGACGAGCTAGAAGCGGGACCAATCACCCAACGAAAATCCAAGATCGATTATCGTACCTATGCGCCATACTTCTTACAGGTATCGGAGGAAAAGATTAGGAAGACCTTCGAGAATACGACTCAGTTCGCAACCAACGTACTGGCAGGTCACAAGATCAAACAAGTACACAAGGCAGCAAACCCTGCAATGAACATCTGGAGAAGGAACGAACCAGTCGCCACCGACACCGTATATGCACAGGTTAAGTCCATTGCTCAGGGCTATACCATGGCTCAAGTGTTTATCGGAAGGAAATCCCTGGTAATCGACATCTTCGGTATGAACAACCAGGCTCAATTTGTCAATACACTGGAGGACGAGATCCGAAAAAGGGGAGCAATGGACAAACTCATATCCGATGGAGCAACGACTGAGATTTCTCGTAGGGTACAGGACATATTGCGAGCGCTCATGATCAAGGCGTGGCAAAGCGAGAGAGACAAGCAGAAACAGAACTTCGGCGAACAGCGTTGGTGTAAACTGAAGTTCAATACAGACTGGGTTATGAACATGAGGAATATTCCACCGGAGTTCTGGTTCCTCTGTGCAGAATGGTGTGCCGATGTCATGAACCACACCGCTGAGAAGTCTCTTGGTTGGAAACCACCCTTGGAGGTACTGACGGGGCAGACAGTGGACATAAGCAAGCTGTTGTATTTCATGTTCTATGACCACGTTGCGGTCCCACGCTACAAGGATAATGAATACCAGCAACAGATTGGAAGCAAGAAGAAGTCCGAGATTACGGGAAGGTTCATTGGTTTTTCCTGGGATGTGGGTCATGCAATGACGTTCAAGATTGTCACAGATGATACCAAGAAGATCATTTGCAGATCAAGGATTAGATTGTTGGACGTTCCTGACAACCACATCAAGCCAGAGGTTAACCTCAAGACAACCATGGAGCGTACCTTCATGCAGTCAGTTGCGGACGATGGATCAGGAAATTGGGTCATGCCAACCATCGATTCGTCAAAATGTCCATTCATTGGGAAGAACGACGATGAAGAAGAACAGGCCAACAATCAGGTCCCCGATACAACGTCTAGCAACCCTACACAGACGAATGCCCCATCTAACCCTCCAAGTGTGACAGCGGCACCACCTTCTGAACAACCTGTTAGGACTTCCCCAACGGTACCAATGACGCCCGAGACACGCGATAGGGTTCCTCCGGCAAAAGCGAAGCGACCTCCAACGGTGGAAACTGTCGATGTGGATGAGGAAGACAAGTCACCCATGGGAGATCCCCTATTACGAGAAAGGGGAGTCGTGATGGAAGAGGTTGACGACGATATCTCCACTTCCTCAGATGAAACTGATACATCAGACGATACTGCAGCAACAGACCCTGATGACCCATACCAAGATGAGGAACCAACACCAAACTTGGAAGACCCAATGAAGACTCCTAATCCTACTGTTACTACGAGGCTACCTCCAGATGACCTTATCGATCGCACCTTTCTGATGCCACCTAAGGATGACGGTTCCAGAGAAAGGGCAAAGATTGTCAAACGGATCAACGTGTACAAGGATAAGCGAAAGGACGATCCCGATTACGTCAAGTTCAGTTGCCTGGTAAACGGTGAATACGAAGAGATCGTGGCCTACAATGATATTGTTGATTACATCGAACAGGACGATTCCTGGGATGGAATGTGGAAGTTCAAGAACATCAAACAAATCAAAGGACCGATGAGATCCAATCACCCCCACTACAAAGGCTGTGACTATAACGCACTGGTCGAATGGGAAACAGGAGAACTTTCGTGGGAACCATTGATCATGAAGGACAAGACTGGCGTATGGGACACCGATCCAGTCACAGTTGCCGTTTTCATGCGGGAGCACAATCGTATAGAGGAGTTCTCCTCTATCCTACCGGGACTCAAAAGATATTGCAAGACCCAGAAGAGGATTGTTCGTCGTGCGAATCAGGCTAAGCTCACCTCGTACCGCACTAAGCCGGTTTATATGTTCGGGGTCCTTATTCCCCGCAACTATCAGCAAGCCATAGAGTTCGACAAAGCCAATGGGAACACAAAGTGGCAAGATGCGACTAGACTAGAACTTGAGCAGATCAACGACTACGACACTTTCGTTGACAAAGGCCGGGGATACATTCCGGGTCCTGGATGGAAGAAGATCACAGTGCACCTCGTCTACGCCTGCAAGCATGACGGTCGATTCAAGGCACGACTGGTCGCGGGTGGACATCTGACAGACACGCCTATTGATTCGGTATATTCCAGCGTGGTGTCACTACGGGGAATCAGGATCTTGGTCTTCCTTGGGGAACTCAACGAATGCGAAGTATGGGCGACAGACATCGGGAATGCCTACCTTGAAGCTTACACCAAGGAGAAGGTATACATCATTGCCGGACCTGAGTTTGAGGAACTGGAGGGGCACACTTTGGTTATATCCAAGGCTTTGTACGGTCTCTGTAGCTCAGGATTGCGTTGGTCAGAAAAATTTGCGGATGTGCTGCGGGATATGGGTTTCTTCCTTTCGAAAGGGGAGCGGGATGTCTGGATGCGTGACAAAGGGGACCATTATGAGTATATCGGAGTGTACGTCGACGATCTCATCATTGTCAGCAAGAACCCCAAGAGCATTATCGGGCACCTTCAAGATACCTACAAGTTCAAGTTGAAGGGAACAGGTCCTATCTCTTTCCACTTGGGATGTGATTTCTTCCGAGACGAGGAAGGTGTTCTGTGCTATGCACCTTACAAGTACATCACCCGCATGCTGGACAATTATAAGAGAATGTTCGGACAGAACCCGAAGGTTGCGTCGTCACCGTTACCAGGGGGGGACCATCCAGAAGTAGACACTTCTGAGCTTGTTGACCTCGAGGACACCAAGATCTACCAGTCACTGATTGGATCTCTACAGTGGGTGGTACAGATTGGACGCTTTGACGTGGCTACCAGTGTAATGTCCATGTCCCGCTTTAGGGCAGCACCTCGTTGCGGTCATCTTGAACGGGTAAAGAGAATCATCGGTTACTTATCCAAGATGCGCCATGGAAAGATCCGAGTGCTAACCGAGGAACCGGACTTCTCGGCATTTCCCGACAAGCACTACGACTGGACCTACACTTGTTACCATGGGGCGAAAGAGGAAATTCCTAAGGACCTACCCAAACCACGGGGAAAGAGAGTTGTGACATCCCACTGCAAGGACTCGAATCTCTACCATTGCCTAGTCAGTGGGAAATCGGTCACTGGTATCCTTCACTTCCTGAACAAGACACCCATCGATTGGTATTCTAAACTCCAGGCAACCGTGGAAACTGCCACCTTCGGATCCGAATATGTTGCCGCACGGACATGCACAGAACAGATCATTGACCTCAGGACCACACTACGTTACCTTGGAGTTCCAGTAGAAGGCCCATCCTACATGTTCGGTGACAACGAATCGGTGGTTAATACTGCTGCAGCTCCTGAAGGACGATTGCTCAAGCGGCACAATCTTTTGTCCTACCATCGCACACGTGAGGCCATTTCCGCAGGGATCACTCGCTTCTTCCACATCCGAAGCAAGATGAATCCCGGGGATCTCCTGAGTAAACACTGGGAATACTCCTCGGTGTGGGGCGTGTTGAGGCCCATCATGTTCTGGACAGGAGACACCGCGGCACTCATCAAGGACGAGGGTGATACGTCTACCTGAGTGGTATTGTAGGCGTCCTTGCCGAGGGGAGTGACAAATGTTAGCGACTTTGGACGCCTACTTTCCCATCAGGATCACGGTTGGGAGGTGTCATGTCTTGTCATCACGCGGGCCCTTCCCGGGATTGATTTCCACACGTGTGGAGCGAAACGGAATGTAACACGATGGGCGTGTAATATCGGTACATCCCTACGTATTCCAGATGTTCCACGGTGATTCGGAAGAAGTGTCAGCTTCCGCAAGATATGTACATCGCTACGGTCCTTGGTATGGATACAGGTTTGGAAAAGATACGCTTGTGTAGATGCGCTGTATGGTCTGGTACAGATGGAGAGATGAGCTGAGATTTTGGTGTAATTTGAGATGGAAAGGAGGAAATCGATGCGATAGCTAGTTGAGCTCACTTTACGGAATTATAGGAAGTTTGACTACTTTTCATATTTCGTATACCGCCTCCTGTTGAATACATCCGGGAGGGCTTTTCATATCAAAATCGAAGAATATTTATCATACAACCATTCTTCATGACCTTGGATTTCGAAATACCACTCATGAAAAGAACATTTATCAGGCCACTTTTGATGGCAAGAAATACATGCTCATTCGCCAGGTTGATGATTTTTGTCTTGGCTGCCGCAACGAGGATGAAGCTAAAGCCATATTTGACAAGATTGGCTTACGATTGAAGCGTCCTGGCGAATCCACCATTCCTTTCACCTGTGAGGGCCTCACCACTCAATTCAATGGGTTAGATGTCCTTCAAACTAGTGGCTACATCAAACTGTCTGCGGAATCCTACATACGCCGGGTTCTCAAGGCTCACTCCTGGGAAAAGCCTGCAGCAAACGAAGCCTCCCTCACCAGTCGCCCACAACCTCCCATGGATGAAAACAATGTCAAAGAGCTTTATCACCTCTATCCTGGGCCAGCTGATAACACCGAGGCAAATGCACTACTGGAAAGCTCTCATGGCTTCTCCTACCGCTCCCTTCTGGGGGAACTCTTATACGCATATGTCATTTGTCGCCTGGACGCGGGTTATGCCATCACTACTCTGGCCAAGTTCAGCAAAGCACCCCACGACCGACATTTCACGGCACTCAAACGAGTTGCCAAATATCTTCGCCGGACACAAACCTGGGGACT
>CAYNXM010000031.1:0-4281 GCA_964401105.1 uncultured Lyngbya sp.
ACTGTACCATTGACTCGTTCTTGAGTATTGGCGATAAAGGCATCAACCGCCGCTTTTAACGGACTAAACCATAAACCATTATAAACCAGTTGGGTATAGGTTTCTTCTATGCCGCGCTTGTAACGAGTGACATCGGCTGTCAGCACTAAACTTTCTAAGTCGCGATGAGCATGAATCAAGACTAACATGGCGGGACATTCATAAATCTCTCTAGATTTAATCCCAACCAGGCGGTTTTCCATCATATCAAGACGGCCTATCCCATGAGTCCCAGCCATTTGATTCAGGCGACGAATTAATTCTACACCGCCAAGCGTTTCCCCATTTAAACTCACCGGAATTCCCTGTTCAAATCCAATTTCAACATATTCTGGTTCGTTGGGAGTCTCTTCAATAGATTTTGTTAACAGATAAATCTCTTCTAAAGGTTCTGTCCAAGGATCTTCTAAATGTCCCGCTTCAACAGCCATACCCAATAAATTGCGGTCAATACTATAGGGAGAAGACTTTTTCACGGCAAACTCAATCCCGTATTTTTCCCCATAAGCGATCGCTTCTTCTCGACTCATACCCCATTCTCGGGCTGGCGTTAAGATTTTTAAGTTAGGATTAAGGGCAGCAATCGAAACATCAAACCGGACTTGGTCGTTACCTTTACCTGTACAACCATGGGCGATCGCATCTGCCCCGTATTTCTCGGCTGCTTCTACTAAAATTTTAGCAATTAATGGACGAGCTAAAGCCGTTGACAAGGGATAACGATTTTCATACAAAGCGTTAGCCTGAATAGCTGGGAAAGCATAATCACGGACAAACTCCTCTTGGACATCCATCACTAAAGATTCACTGGCCCCGGAGTCTAAAGCCTTTTGTTTAATTGGCCCGAGTTCGTCTCCTTGCCCTAAGTCAGCGGCTAAAGTAATGACTTCTTCGACTCCATATTCATTTTTGAGATAGGGAATACACACAGACGTATCAACACCGCCAGAATAGGCGAGTACAGCTTTGGTAGCGCGACCCATGGTTTGATTTACTCCTTTCTACAGATTTACAGACTTTCCATTATCCACTGATTGTTCCACATTTGTTGTCAAGGATCGTGCATATTGTTGACGGGTTATTGGTAATTTACCCGAAGTTATGACTACCGATGAGCCGGAAAATCAGTGACAAATTAATAATCGGGCGCATTCCTCATACACCCGACTCTTTGATATATTTGATATCACACGCTAGAGCGCAACTGACTGATTAATTTTTGCGTTTACATATTGAAGCGACACCGAGGACAGAAAACGCGAATAAACTCAGTGTTGCTGTCGGTTCAGGAACTGTTTGTGAGCGTAAAGTGGCTGACCATTGACCCGATCCTGAGAAGGATTGACCTATTGTAAAATTAAATCCATCGGAGTTCCAGTCTCCCACTCCTAGAGTGTCAGACATCAGTTCAAAATCATTCATCAACAAGATAGCAGTTACATCTCTAGGGTCACTATCAAGAAAAGCCCAGGAATTATCACGGATATCAGACTCACCCCCTCTGTTAACAAATTGTTGGCCAGGATCGCGATCGCTTTCAAACCACCAAGTAACATTGCCAGCAGGAACAAATCCTTGCCCGAATACATTGAAGGACGCGGTTTCTAAAGCCGTTTGAACTTCAAAACCCTCAGGAGGAATTGACGAAGAGTCCGGAGTTGTATTGACAAATGTTGTTGTCATTGGATCGTAGGAAAACTCACCATCGCCAACCACAACGCCAGATTGATCAAAAAATTCTACATCCCAAAATATAGCCTCTTGCGCGATCGCCGATCTGGATCCGACGACCCCCAAACTTAATGCAACACTAGAAGCAGTTAATGCCAAACCTTTAACTAAATCGGTAATATTCAACATGATTGTGTTATTTCTCCTATTTTAAAGAGGAGTATTTATCAGGATTTGACATCCACCATATGCGATAACATCTGTTTAAAACAGCAAGGGTTTGTAAAATTTGAGAATATTTCTATGAAAATATAATAAAGAGGGCGCATCAATCGACACACCCTGCAAGACATTGAATTATCAGTAGTTGAAACCTACGCTGTCTGAGTTGATGCTTTCAGGGCTAAATAGCCGAGTCCCAAACATAACAGAGCATTGACCCCTAAAAAGCCTTGAGCCATGAAATTACAGCCTAAGCCCCATACAGCCGGGGATACCACCGCACTAACAGCTAAACAACTCGCCACTCCAATGGTTGTGCCAATAGCCAGCCATTTCCATTGTTGATGTCCCAGCAATAGTAAAATTAACAGTCCCGGAATCAATACACTGGCGAATATCGGGTTTAAGATGTTATTACCTGCAATGGCATTGCCTAATTCCGGAATAGAACTTCCCATCATCCGCATCGGCCATTGGGGTAAATCGAAGATATACAAACCTCGCAGGAAGAATAAACCACTGCTACCTGCAATTAAGCCTGCGTTTAACCAACCGCCCCACATAAATGGGAAATAGTTGCGTAAGAAGAAGGCTAATAAATAAGATCCCAATACCATCGCAACTTTGGGCAAGAGGGCAACTGCGCCACCATCTATCCAGAAACGGGGGTTGAGATAGCCGTTATCCCGTAACCAGCCAAAGAAGTCTCGGAAGGTAATTTGACCGCGTAAGGCTAATTGTACCGCTGCTCCGGCATCAAGTTGACCTGCACCATAATGATTTAAGGGATCATCTTGGACTTGACGGGCAGATTCTTTGAGGATTTTGACAATCTCTTCGGGTTCTGTCACGCCGGATGCTTTAATCAATGCAGCCACCCCAGCGACGTGAGGCGATGCCATGCTTGTGCCTTGAAACGCTTTAAATTGAGATCCGCCGTTTTCCGGATCGATGGTTTCTTGTAAAATACCACCGTCTAAGAATTCTCCTTGAGTCAGTCCACCGGGTGCAGCAATATCTACCCCAGCGCCAAAGTTAGAATAGGGAGTTTTCTTACCTGTGGTATCAAGGGCAGAAACCCCAATCACATGGGGATAACGCGCCGGATAACCCGCAGAATTTTGACCGGAGTTACCAGCCGCAGCGACTACCACAACGCCTTTTTCTACGGCATAGTCAATGGCTTCTTTCATTAAATGACTTTCGCCACCGCCGCCTAAACTCAGGTTAATCACATCTGCCTCATTATCAGCGGCAAATTTAATCGCTTCAGCAATATCAGAAACCGTACCGCCACCACTGCCGCCGAGAACTTTTAACGGCATAATTTTAGCTTGATTTGCGATACCCGCCACACCATAATTATTATTAGTCGATTGAGCAATAGTTCCGGCAACATGAGTCCCGTGACCGTTATCATCTAACGCATCGACGGTATCATTGACGAAATCATATCCAGCGACAAATTCGGTTTCTTTCAAATCGGGGACTTTGCTGACCCCGGTATCAATCACCGCAACGGTTATCCCTTCACCTTTGGTATTTTCCCAAGCTTTTTCTATGTTAATGCTACGGAAATTCCACTGTTGATTGTAATAAGGATCGTTGGGGGTAATTCCTGGAGTATCATAGATAACGCCGTTAGAAAAATCTAAGTTATCGTTGGTATAGTACAAATAATTGGGTTCAATTGATTCTGTACTTTTACCTAAAGATTTTTTTAGAGATTTTAGGAGTTTGCGATCGCCACGAACAACGTAAATATGATCTGGCTGAGAAAATTCACTATTGAGATAGGGAACAACTTGATACTTTTGAGCGATCGCTTGAACTTGATCGTTAATCTGTTCGGTTCCGATTGTTTCTCGAAAGTCTAGTACAATTGAATCGTATGTGCCTTGGGTGGCTAAGCCGGAGAAGTTTGACACGGCCCAGCCTAGCCCAACTAAGAACAAGCACAGTAAAAAAAATCGTTTCATCTTTCTTCCCTCATAGAAACTCTAGCTTTAGCGACCGAAGGAAATAAGGGACGTGACGGAAAATGTTGGAACAAAGTCCAACCTGTCAGGGGTTTATGTGGCATAGCTATAACCATCTTTTTCTGAACTATTTACCATTACCGCCTCGGAGTTGCTTGACTCGGTGTACTTTTGTGGTGCACTTTCAACGGGACAGTTACCGTTTCAAGCCTGCAACCCTGTACGCATAAACGTAGTAGGGGCGTGACGGAAAATGTTGGGACGAAGTCCAACCCGTCAGGGGTTTGTAACCCGCCCGAACTTAGTCTGGTCAACTAGGGCTTGAAATCAAGCCCCCGCTAAAGCGGTGGGTTGTTGACAGTTCTTCAGT
>CAYNXM010000032.1:0-2713 GCA_964401105.1 uncultured Lyngbya sp.
GGTAATCTGTGGTGGGGCAGTTCGAGTAATTCCAACAAAACTTTTTGATGTCTTTCGACAAAATCTGCTAAGGCTCGGTATCCCAAGCTGTTACTCATTGTTCCCGTAATCACTAACAGTAGGATTATCCACAAGGGATAGCGCGGTTGAGTACGGAAATCTGGCACTTGTTTTAGGCAGGCAATTAGACTCCTAATTCAACTCCCAAAGTTCTGAGGATTTCTTTATTATCATTTTTCTCTGGCGAATAGATCAGCCCTGCTATTGCAAGAGTGCCTATTGCAAGAGTACAAGGGCGCGTTCGCGTAGCGTGACGTTAGTCGTAAGCGCTATAACTAAATTTTGTACTGCTATACTTAGCGCTTTGCATATACTTCGCGCCAACGCGAATACCGACAAACTTTGTTGAATTGACCCGCTTAAAAATCAAATAAGTATGATATGCAAAAAAAAGGATATTTAAGTTTAGAGGTAAAATTATCGGACAATCCCTTAGAATTTAACGGATTGACAGTTTTCTAGAACTTCGTTCTCTTACAAAGTTTGGCGCGACGGCAAGCCACTCCGCCAATTTTGCCCTGTCCTTAATTGAGGAAAAAAGCAGCAACAAGATCAAATCGAGTAAGGTTGCTTCAATTTATCGTTGAATGCAGCTCTTCATCTCTACGTTATGAGATTTGAATGATTTCCAATTGTCCCAATAAGAGCGAAGCAAAATGACAATATCATAGGAGCGATCAAAATTAGTTTCAGCCAAAAGTGAAGTCACTATGGTAGAATTCATGAGATCTCTAACTCAGTCATCATAGCAGGAGACGAGATAACCGCAACACTGCTGATCAATCCCCTAATTATCACTCCACGAGTGAGTTTTTGCTCTCTACGACGGCACTGTCATAGTTATTCATCACTCTAGCTTTCTAAGATTTCATCGAGTTGAGGACTCTATTAAGCATTGGGGAAATGCTGATTCAATCGATTCTCAGGTTATTTTTTTTTAATTCTACTGAATGATTGCTTGTTTTACCCCAAAATAAGATGATTTTCAGTAAAATCTGCTACTATTTAAAACCGATTTCTATTTTATGGAAATCAGCAGTATATTTTCTAACTTTAAGTCGTAGATATCTCGCTTTCATCTTTGAGGCTCTTATTTTGTCTTACCTGAGAATTTATTATTTAAGTGTTTCTAGAATAATGTTTCTAGTATGCTGAAAAGTCAAGCAGGAAGTCACCCACTCTCACATCTTCTTCCAGCCTCACTTGGGGAAGAACTCCTATACTGAAATGAGCTACTGATTTCATGAAAACTAACTTATTTGTTAAACTTCTCAGCTTACACAATTCAACAGTTCCTCTAAAAGACTTTACGACAGAAGTTTTAGGAGGAATTTTATCTTCAAATCAATCTTTGCTCGATACATTTGTTAATCGTGTTCTCAAAATTAGCGGTTCAAACTTCCGACTGAAGACGAGAAATTACTATAAGATGGCCAATAAACAAGAGTTTGTTTGCCGCGCTGATTTAGTCTTTGAAAATCAAGATTCTCTTTGTTTTTTAGAGAGTAGTATAGGAGTCAATCAAGCCAGCAATTTACCCCGATACGCTCAAATTTTACAGAGTTATTCTGGGCATTATAAAAATGTTTTTCTCAGATACTGTACCAAATATGAACATTTAAGAATTCCAGAAGAATATAGACCACTAAAAACCGATCAATTTTATCAATTTCGCTGGAAAGATATTTATGTGTTTCTCATGACTTCTGTGCGCTTAGATGATCTACTCCCGCAACAGTCATTAATTTATGAGTTTTTAGATTTTCTAGAACGGTGTCATCTGCATACTATTCCAGATTTTAATTATGATAATCTGAAAGCCATGAGGTTATTTCGTTCTACACTAACCAAAATGGAAGATTGCTTAAATTCAATTAAGCCTCATTTTACAACGACTTTTGGAAGTCCGTCGAGCATCGATCAAGTCAATTCTTTCTATCGTTATGCACTTTGGAAACATAGTCATCCTCAGGGAAAAAATTATATTGAAATTTTAGTTGGCTTTAATTTTGAAAAAGAGCCAGAAATCATTGCTCAATGTTTTTCTGATAAAAAAAGTAGCACTTATGAAAAATTTCTTGATTTGATTCATGGTCATTCATTAAAATTCACAAAAAGTAGAGAATATCATACTTTTCATCTGACTTCTGGAGCTGGTTTTTTATTAAAGCGAGATTTATATGAGTTTGTTTCAGAATCCGAAAACTGGCATAAAATTTATCATTGTCTTCTCGGATATATTCAAATTTTAAAAAAGTTTATTGCCGAGCATCCAGAGTTAGATTGGGGAGAAATTAAACGCCCTTCCTAAATCCCACAAAGACACACCAAACCCTTTAATCCCAAGCAATGACCTTGACATCGTAAAGCGTTTCAATCCAAACCTTTGCACCACATATATAGCGCTTCGCGGGGCGCGTACTTACAAATACTGAAAAGCAGCATCTGCTGCTTTATTTACATCGAAATTGTGTAATGGTAACTCTTTCCTAATAGCAGTTTTAACTTTATACCCAGAAATGTTGAATCTAGATAAAAAACTTTACATTTCCAGTCAAACTCAGTCGGTAAGAGCTTAATTTACCCAGAAAAACTCATACGTCTAAACCCATGTACATAGCTGATATTTTCAATCATTTATGAATGAAGATAA
>CAYNXM010000033.1:0-18084 GCA_964401105.1 uncultured Lyngbya sp.
GAATTACAACATTTTTATAATGTCGATTTTTATAGGAAATATCACCACAGTAGATTCCATGATGAGAGTGAGTGCCAGCAGAGAAAAAAATATGATCGCCGGGGTGAACTGTATATTCCATGATTTCTGTTTACAAAAACTTTTTTTAATACTGAATACAATGTAAATTCTTATCTCAACCTAACTTTTTTAAAATTAACTGTCAATCGTAGTTTTTACGGAAGTTGAAGTGACCTTGATTATACTGATCTAGAATTAATCAGTTTGCATCATTGAAGCGATCGCCACTCTGAATAATTGAGAAAAATTCTATAGTATGTTCGTAAATCCTGTGTTTGTACGTAATATTTTGAACACTAAAAAAATTCATACAATATTCGCAATTAATAACAGACTGCCAGAACTTCTAAAACTGAATATAGCAATCAGAAATATTATGTAAACTACATTGCCCCCAAACCCCCAATTTTGGGGGCTTATATTGATAAATCTTTCACAAATCAAGTAACATTGCTATACCCATTAATCTTTAATTTCTATATTCTATTAAAGATAGTAATTCTCCCACAACTCATTCCCATGACTCAAAAAACCGCTGCTGCCATTGCTGCTGACTCTCCCTTTACCGCTGTTGCAGGGGTTCACATTGCCGAACTTGGAGGAAATGCTGTTGATATTGCAGTGGCTGCGGCATTGGCTGCCACCCTTTCCGAAATTCTGATGTGTTCTGTGGGAGGGTCAGCATTTTTAATGATTCAAATACCAGGAAAACCGGTTGAATTGATTGATGGTGCCGATGCTATGCCATCAGGTCATCTTCAGATTAACCCAGAAACAGCCGGATGGCGAGAAGTACATTTGCCTTATGGGGATGGTATTACCGTACGCGGAGGACACGCTGCTGTCGCTGTACCGGGGATGCTGGCTGCTTTAGAAACCGCTTGGCAAAGACATGGTTCTCTACCGTGGCGAGAATTGGTGACTCCGGCATTAGAACTAGCGCGTAATGGTTTTAGCCTCAGTCCTGTTACATCGCGCTGGCTTAATATTGCTGGCAATTTATTATTTTATCCTCAACAAGCTAGCCGAGACTGCTTTTTTCCCAACGGTTCCGATGCAGTCCAGGGGGGAGAATGGTTTAAAATCCCCGATATGGAACAAACTCTAGAAGCGATCGCAGAAGAAGGTGCAAAAGCATTCTATCAAGGGGATTTAGCCGCTTTATTTGCCCAGGAAATGAAAGAACAGGGCGGGTTTGTCACTCGGGAAGATTTAGCCAATTATCGGGCTCAAATTCGTCAACCTTTGAAGCTTTATTCTGCTGGGTTTGAACTGGATCTCAATCCGCCTCCAGCGGTGGGTGGTGCCGCTTTAGGCAGCTTAATTCGACTATTAGAACAAAGTTGGCATCCAAACGCTACGGCGGCTGAACGAGCATTACAACAGGCACAGGCGCAACGAATATTGCTGCAACTACGTCAAGGTACATTTAAAAATCTAGATCAAACCCAAGTTCAGGCATTATTAGAAACTGATTATTTACAACAACATTTAACTGCGTTACACTCACCCCACACGACCCATTTATCCGTTGCCACCGAGAGTGGTGAATTAGTGTCTTTATCTATGAGTAATGGCTATGGTTCTGGGATTACTATTCCCGGTACTGGCATTTCCTGCAATAATACATTAGGAGAACCTGAACTTAATCCGCAAGGCTTTTTAGCGGCTCCTGTAGGGTCTCGACTGGTGTCAAATATGATTCCTACTATTGCCCGACATCCTGACGGTCGTTGTTTAGCGTTTGGCACACCAGGAGCGAGCCGTATTACCACTTCTATGGCGCAAGTTTGGGCACATTATGCCTGGGATGGAGTGTCTTTAAGCGATGCTGTTGCTGCGCCCCGCCTCCACGTTGAACAAGCCGAAACTGAGTTACGATTTCTCTATGAACCGGGAATTTCTACTGATTTAATTCCCCCTGATTTTATTCTCTACCCATTTGACCAAACGGATATGTTTTTTGGTGCGATTAAAGTTGCTGGCTTAGATCAAAATGGTCAGTTACAAGCGGCGGCTGATTTTCGCCGTCAAGGAGCCACTAAAATTGTGTAATTCCTGATTTCTATTGTATGTCTCTATCTCACTAAGAACTTAACTGCTTAACGATTATCTTCATTTCTATATCTCCATGATTTATCGATTTAATTGATTGGTTTCTCATCTATAGCAATTCTATTTTTGTTTGTGAGAAATAAGCAGTCACCAAAACACCCCCGTAAGCAGTATAAATTAAGGGCGACAATAGTAGAGTATTGGACACAAGATAAAACCCTCGATCAATTGCGCGATCGCGGATGAATTTTATTTAAAACAAGATTGATTTGAGTCAGGAGTAGAGACGTTGCATGCAACATCTGTACGGGAGTAAGAAGCAAGGAATAAGTCAGGATTTTTGATCGGTTTCATGATTCTCTTAGCTTATGCCCTTACACCTATAGCAGGATTCTTGCTTGCCTTACGACTTAGATAGGATTGCTATGTCAAGATCGGCATTGGCTGAACCTAAATTGGATTGCTACAATAAAAAATAAGAGCTTTAAATTCACTCTCATCAGGGTTTTTCCGTTTATTGGGTGAATGAGATGATGGGTTGTGCGTAATTAAAACAAGAGAAAAAATGGAGAATAAACAATGGGAGAATATCAAAAAAATAGTTTAATCAATATTAAAAATCAGTTGAGTTTATTACTCACAATTTTAAGTTTATCAACCGCAGGATGTACAATAACGGCTGATTCAGCTTCTGTAGATTTATCCGATTCTTCTCTACAACCCCAAACAATTCAACTCGACTTACCCCCAAAAAGAAATGGGGTAGGGGGTTTAATTACAGTTGATGTGAATAATGATAATCGCAAAGATTTCATTGTGACAAAACCGGGTTATATTACCGTTAGCGATCGCAGTGGAAAATCCCTGTGGACAAAAGAAATTGATATTCAAGTTACTCAAAAAGCCGAAAACAACGGTTTACCCGGATTACACGGGCCAGGAGTACAAGCGGCTGATGTTGATGGCGATGGCAAGACGGAAGTATTATTCCTGACTCGGGATGGGACACTAAAGATTTTAGAAGGGGCTAATGGTCAATCTAAAGCCAGTATTACCCTGCCTTCACCCGAAGGAACACAAAGGTGGGAACATCTAGTCATTGCTAATTTTCGCGGGCTTGGCGATCGCGATCTGCTATTACAAACCACTAATGCCAATGGGTATCGGATGGGGCGCTATTTAGCCGCTTATTCTATCACAGATTTACTCAATTCTGAGACTCCTCAACCTTTATGGACTCAGGATCAATTTATTGCCAATGCCCATAATGGCGCGAGAGTTGCTGACTTGAATGGAGATGGCAAAGAGGAAGTTTTAGGCGGAAATCTCATTTCTTCAGAGGGGAAAATCCTGCATAAATTGCCGCTAAAAGGTCATGTAGATTCTTTGTTTGTCGCAGATGTTCGTCCCGATTTACCCGGTTTAGAAGTCGTAATTTTAGAAGAAGGTGGAGAAAATGGTATTCTGCCCCTCAGTAACCGTTTATTTCGTTTAGGAAATCGATTCCTGAATCTCTTTGCTAGTCAAAGTAACCGCGTTTTTCTTTATAATTATGATGGCTTAGTTTGGGAAACTCACTATAAACGGAAAGAACCTCAAAATGCAGCAGTGGGTGAGTTTGATCCAAATCGTCCGGGTTTAGAAATTTGGTGTCGTAGCCGTAACCGAGAAAACCAAAAACCGTTTATCTTTGATGCCAATGGTGAATTAATTAATACTTATAAAATGGCTCAAGTCGCTCCACAAAATTGGACAAAAAAAGGAGTTGAAGTTATTTTTACGATAGATTGGACTGGAGAATATGAACAGTTTATTGCAGCCAAAGAACGCCATACTTCTGGAGATGTTGCTATTTTTGATGGCGGTAGTGGCGACTTTTTATATCGTTTTCCTCAAGCAGCAGATCGACTTTATGTGGTTGATGTTTCAGGAGACTGGCGGGAAGAGGTTGTAGTTTTGAGTGAAAATACACTCCAAATTTATAGTAACCCTAAACCCAATCCTAATCCCGATCTGCCTCGATTATGGACACAAGATCATTACCGTCGTAGTAAGATGACTTGGAATTATTACAGTCCATAATTTGTTTGAAGCTGGCGGGAGATTGGATCAATTCTCTCGACCACTCGATTATTTTTACTACAAATTCTGACGAGCAATCTTAATTAAAAGTAATAAATTATTAATTAAAAGTTATACAATACAATATATTGATAACAACTGATCCAAAAATAGACTCAATTGAGTTAAATTATAATTTGGTATAGTATTTCACGAGATTTTAGTGTATTTTATTTTAAAATCTAGTTTTAGATTTGAGTCTTCAATATCAGGGATGTCATCTATGTTTGTGATTAACATTATTATCGTAACCACATTGGTTTGTGTGGGCGTGGCTACTTTTTCTGAATTAGAATTATTTATTTCTTCAGTTACGTTGGCTTTATTCAACGCCATGTTAGCTGCAATATTAGGGTTATCAGTTTGGGGGTTATTTGGATGCGGGCTGTTGGGTTATATTCTACTGCCGTTGATGAATACACCCCTGGTTGCCAGTCGAAGCTATTGCAGTCAAGATATGTTTACCTACGTGGGTCTTTTATTTGGGCTATTAGCATTTATTGCCTCTTTGTTAAACCCCAACTTCAGATTAAAGTGAAACAACAATGCCATCACAGCCTCTGACAGTCCATTGGTAAGAAAGACTCAATTCTGAACACAAAGAATACACGACTTGGGCCTACAGACTTGACTCAATCATTTTGCGGTGTCAAGTCACAGAGTTGTCTTCTATCCTCTTCACTGCCTCTAACTGGCCCCGCCGCAAAAAATCTGTAGTCACTTTGTCAAGTTTTGCGGCTCTGGTATATTAATATAGATAAGGCTTTTCTAAACACCAGAAAAAATCTACATCTTAAAGATGATTTCTGGATGAAAGCAAGCGCAAGTTTGACCCCCAGTCTAATTGCACCGTAGAACGGGTAAAGGTTCACTCCTTTGCAATCATGTCAGGTGGATACTTGTTGCCCATCTTCTACGGTATACCATCATCAGATTGGTAATATTGATTTATAGTTGCTCAGTTGAAGGAGAACTTATGACTCAAGTCATTTTAGGAGAGAATGAACAGTTAGAATCAGCCCTGCGACGCTTTAAGCGGGAAGTCTCAAAAGCAGGGATTTTAGCCGACGTTAGAAAAAAGCGTCACTTTGAAACACCACCCGAAAAGCGCAAGCGCAAAGCGATTGCCAACCAACGTCAAAGACGAGCTTACCGCAAAAAGCGAACATTTTAACCTGATTAAAATCTCTCAATGACTCAGATTAAGATAAATACTTCAACCACTTTTAACTCAATCCGAGTCCTAGCAGTCGCAAGGGCGGTGTGTGCCGCCTTAACCTCATGATAAACAAACTTTTATCACACTAATATTGCATCCATGCCGCCACCATCTGAGGCATTGGTAAAATAATGCACAATAACAAAGTTAATGTGATCAAACCAATCAAGTCTCGGACATTGTCTAATTCTGTGACATCATTCAAAGCCGGTTCATAGTTTAAAGGCAAGAAGAACAATAAGATCGCTAAAACTAAAAATTCTCCCTGAATTAAAGACAAAGCTAACATCAAAAATCGGGTAATTTGACCAATCACCATTGCTGTGCGCCGACCAAACATAGCATGAACAATTTGTCCACCATTGAGTTGTCCGATAGGAAGCAAGTTAAAAGCAGTCACAACCAATCCTAAGTATCCCGCGATCGCGGCTGGATGTAAATCAATGGCTTTAGCGGCGCTCAATGGCTCTCCCAAGGCGAGTTTACTTAAAACCGTGAGTAAAAACGAAAAACTCGGATCGAGGGCATCAAAGTTAAAAATACCCGCTCCTTCGACCGGAATCGGAATCACTTCAGACTCTCGTAATCCCCACCAGAGACAGCCCAGGGTTAGGACAAACCCCACCACTGGACCAATAATATTGATATCAAATAAAGCCTTGCGATGGGGGACTGGCGATCGCATTTGAGTCATGGCCCCAAAAGTTCCCAGGAAAAAAGGCATGGGAATAAAAAAGGGTAAGGTGGTGCGAATTTGATAACGCCTTGCCATGGCATAATGCACTAATTCATGAGCACCTAAAATGCTGATTAAGGGGATCGCATAGGGCAATCCTTGTAATAATAAACGGGGGTTAGATAACCAAGTTTGGGCGGAGATATCCACCATCCCTACACCCGCTACAGTGGTGGTGAATAAAGTAATCAGCAGAAATGCGATCGCCAGTACAGGGCGCGTCAGCGGGTCAGAGGTACCTTCAGGAGGCGGATTTCGCCGATAGGGGTTGAGAATGACCGCAAAAAACGGTTGATCGTTAAAATCATTTTGCAAGACAATCACAAAGCGATCGCCAAATTGATTCTCTACTTTTTCTCGAATTGTTTTGTAAGCAATTTCGGGTTGAGAACGCAATTGACCCCGACAAATGACGGCTTGGGGCCGATATTCTAAGTTTCGCAGCGGAAAAACAGTCCAGGGAAAACAAGTGCGTAAGGTGGTTTCTTCATCCTGAGTGATGGGACGAGGCGGCGAAGAAGGTTCAACGACTTCACTGTCTTCAGCTTCAGTCGGATTAGGATTTGAATCATTCGGGTCATGATCTGATTGAGGAGGCGAAAGCCGGCCAACTTGAACCAGCAATACGTACATCATTAAACATAAGACAAATATCATTAAAATCAGTGATATCGGCATGGGTTGGCGATCGCCATGAACCGCAACCCAGGTCATCCAACTCAATGCTGGAGTCATCATTACTAACCATAATAATCCGATCGAGGTTCGGGTAATTTTAGCCACACCCCGTCGCAATAGTAGATATGTAATTATCCCCAACAGGAGCAACCAAAGAAGCTGAAAAAGCATAATGTGAGTTTCACTCAGGGTAATAGCCTAGATTAAGATTGAAAGTTACACAGTTCTGATCCTAATTCAATGACTGATATGACACAATCTCATTCGGCCCCGAAGATACCCCGGCAAATTCTAAATCGTCTCTACAGTTTTTCTCCAAACCGGGATACTTTAGGTGGGACTGCTTATCTTATTGTAGAAAATCAAGGCAACATCTTGATCGATTCTCCGGCCTGGAATGGGGAAAATCAACAGTTTGTCAAACAACTTGGGGGGGTAGACTGGTTAATTTTGACCCATCGCGGTAACTTTGGCAAAGCTACAGCCATTCAGAATACAACCGATTGTCGTATTTTAGTCCAGGAACAGGAAGCTTATCTCCTCCCTGAGGCTGAAGTCACCACTTTTGAGCAAGAATTTAATCTCAGTTCCAATCTTCAAGCAATTTGGACTTGCGGACATTCCCCGGGTTCGGCTTGTGTCTATTGGTCTAATCATGGCGGAGTATTGTTCACGGGACGGCATCTGTTACCCAACACCTCCGGACAACCGCTGCCGTTGCGAACCCCTAAAACATTTCACTGGCCACGACAGCTTAGAAATGTTGAACGCCTAATCCAACAGTTTAATCCAGAAACACTGCATTATATTTGTCCCGGCGCAAATATAGGCTTTTTGCGAGGAAAACGAGTGATTGGAAATGCTTATGAACAATTAGCCGGAATTGATTTAGCCAGTTCTTTGGCAACTCAACCCATCTAGCTGCTATGTTTTGATGGCTGTCGCAGCGGCTTGAAAGTTGTCAGGTTGTATGCCACCATGCACTGAGAGAACCGAGAACAGGGAATAAATCTATCGGGTATCCTTTCGGTTTCCTATAGCTTAAAATCAAAATAATATTAATCCATGGAACAAATTGATAGCGGGATTTGGTACACTGGGGAACTGCTGAACCCCCAAGAATGTGAGTCTCTCATTGCTAAAGCAGAGTCAGCAGAGTTTAAAGTGGCCCGGATGCGCTCAAAAGGACGCAATAACAAAGAAACTTTTGTTAAATGTCCAGAAACCATGCAAACGATATTACTGCGACTTTCTCAACAGGTATCTGAAGAAACCACCACTGATTTTCAAGTTCTGCGCCTCGGGCCTGTGTTAGAGTGCTATCGATATGAAGCGGGTGAATTTGTTAGCGCTCATTCTGATGCACCCCGAGAAATTGAACCGGGTCTTTATTCTAAATATACTTTGGTCATCTATTTGAGCGATCAGATCGAGGGCGGGGATACAGTGTTTCCAAATAAAGGAATTAGAGTCGGTCCGACCCGAGGGCGAGCGGTACTTTTTGACCATATAATTCGTCATGAAGGGGCCAAAGTATTGCAAGGAATGAAATATATTGTCCGCACTGATGTTGCTGTATCAGATTTAACTTCAGTGAATCAATCTCAGCGTCATAAAACTTCAGTTTGAGGCTGATTTTATAAAGAAATATAAAATTTTATGGAAGGTCTATTCCTATTTTTTTTTATAGGCTATAAACTGGTCTCGAAACATTCTAATGTTTCGATATTTTAGGGATAAAGCTTATGAATCCGAGAATTGGTTTATGGGTCGCTTTGGCCTGTGTTCATGTTTTTGTTGCTGCTGGAATTGCAGATGCAGCCAAAGACGCATCATCTTCAGCAAAAACAACCGTCAGCGAACGGGTTACAAAAGTTAGGGAAAGTCTGTTAGAAAAAATTCAACAGGTTTCTACCTCCTCAGAGGAGGATATTAAGGTAGCCGGCTACCACTGGGGAAACTGGGAAAACTGGGAGAATTGGGAAAACTGGGAGAATTGGGAAAACTGGGAAAACTGGGAAAACTGGGAGAATTGGGAAAACTGGGAAAACTGGGATAATTATTGCTAAAGCGTCCCTGCGTGTTGCTGCTTTGAGGATCAACTTGTCACTAGATTTGCACCCTAACAAACCTATCTAGGGGTTTACCCCTAAATTTGAGTTTTCTAAAATGACTCAATCACACAGCAAAACAGCCTGTGTAGATCACAACTTTATTATCTGGTGACTCACACCTTGAGGTCATTTTATCCGATCCCAAATCAGCACTCTTAGTCGGTAATTGTATTGCCATCTTTGATACTCTAAGTCAATCTTTCATTCAACCCGGGTGCTTTTGCCCCGGGTAAAATTTCACTCCATTGTGCTGCTTGAGTTGAAGAAGTAGCAAGCTTGTTGATATTAACAGAATATAAAATTATGCAATCTTCCAATACAGCATTGTTAGTTGAGACAGAAAAGAACTCTGCCACCCAGTTTGGGCCTGTTAAGTTAGTTGTTATTCAACCCACAACTTTCTGTAATTTAGATTGCGATTATTGTTATTTACCCGATCGCCACTTAAAACATCAATTCTCGCTGGATTTACTTGAACCACTCTTTCAACAGTTATTTTCTAGCCCTTATCTAAAAGAAGATTTTACCATTGTTTGGCACTCCGGCGAACCGTTAACAATGCCGATTAGTTTCTATGAGTCGGCTTTTGAAAAAATCAATCAGTTGTCAAAGCAATATAATGTTAATCATTATCAGATTTCCCATTCTATTCAAACTAATGCAACGGTGATCAATCAAGCTTGGTGTGATTTCTTTAAGAAGCATCCGGTTAAAATTGGAGTTAGTTTAGATGGACCTGCTTTTTTACATGATAAAAATCGTAAAACCCGAACAGGTTTAGGCACTCATGCCAGTGCAATGCGGGGGATTTCTTGGCTACAAAAAAATGATATTCACTTTAATGTGATTGCCGTTTTAACGAAGGAATCTCTTGATTATCCAGATGAAATTTTTCAGTTTTTCCAAGAAAATCATGTCACTCGGGTAGGTTTTAATGTTGAAGAAACAGAAGGCATTAATCAGACTTCATCTTTAGAATCCACTGAAACAGATATTGATGTTAAACATCATCAATTCATGAAACGGTTTTATCAACTCACCAAACAAAGCCAGTCTCAGTTAACAGTACGAGAATTTGAACGGGTGAAGCGAAATATTTTAAGAGGGGCAGATATTGGGCGGGGACAAGCCACTCCTTACACAATTATTAGTATCGATCATGAAGGAAATTTCATGACATTTTCCCCTGAGTTACTTTCCCTCGATACCCCAGATTATGGTAAATTTGTCGTGGGTAATATTCTACAGGATTCCTTTGAATCTGCGGCTGAAACGGAGAAGTTCAAAACCATCACAAATGAGATCCAAGCCGGAGTAAATGCTTGCCAAGAAACCTGTGAATATTTTTCATTATGTGGCGGTGGGGCACCCGCAAATAAATACTTTGAGAATGGTTCATTTAACTCTACTGAAACCCTCCATTGTCGCTATACACAAAAAGCACTCATTGAGATTGTATTGCAAGATCTCGAAGAGTCTTTGAACTTAGCTTAGGATATTTTTCCCCTGTAGAGACGTTGCCTGTAACGTCCCTACAACATCATACAAAGATTTTAGCAACTCTTGATTGATTGCTGATATTTATATTTCCCTCCGAAACCAATATTTGAGGGAATTTTTTATGAGTCTAAGTTCTGTAACTTACTTTATAACTCGCTTTCTTCCGGTTGTGATTGCCGTAAACTCTCAACAATTGAACCAATACTAAATCCCATAATCGCCCCCACTGCAATATAACGTTCTGGTGTGCGAGATTGACTATAGCCTAAGTCTTCTATTTGAGTAATATCTCCACAACATTGATAGGGTTTTTGCTGCATTTTAGATACTGCTAATCCAAACACAGAACCCAGCAGCCCCATCATAATTCCTGAAAATATAATCAATCTCTTATTCATTAGTCTGTCTCCCAAATTACAGATCATCTCTATCTTTTTTTTAACAGACTTTTCAAGGGTTTATTTAAATTGTTGATAAATTTTAAGAAAAATTGATGTTGTATAGCACTACGTTCTATGGTTAGGACATTTGCCGATTGCCGTAGGCGTTCGCGCAGCGTGACGTAAGTCGTAAGCCCGTCTGAAAGACGTATGCCGATTGCCTTTAAAGACAATTTTGATGTCAAACACGCTCGCAATGTAGCTGCTATAGCACTAAAGACTACAAGCAATAGTTCGCCTTGCAAAGTCAACTGACATTTTGAAACCATAGAGAAAACCCCATCATACCACCGGAAAAAAGCCGAATGGCGTATCTAGACTGAAATTAAGTTGATTAAGTCTAACCATTCTCCAGTGGCGCGGAGGAGGGCGAAGCGATCGCCTGTAAGATATTCATATAGCTAATCTCATCTGTGCTGCCGAGATTGAATATCAATGAGTTGGCTGCACATTCAACCCCAATTGCTCGAAAATCACAAAAATCGTTAAATTAAACTCAAGTCTTTTATTCGCTGAAATAGCCCATACAGGTATGACAAAAGAATTTACAATCCACCAAAAAGTCAAACTCATTAGCCTACCCCCCTACGTTAAAACTGCTGAACCTATGCCCATTTTACGTCCGGCGAGTGTACTGAAGTTAGGGGAAGTTGGGGTGATTCTAGAACGGCGACCGGGGGGATATTGGGGAGTTCGGTTTGGGAAAGGAGCCTTTTTGATTGAGAGTCAATATATTGCAGCCGTAGAATCATGAATGGCTAGGGCAACGGGATGACGCAGTCTAAAATTCAAGCGATAATAAAAGAAAGCAGATTATTGAATCCGATCTTAGTTTGAGAAGGGGTTATGTTGAAGTATATTATTGTTGCATTGCTGAGTTTAGAGTTGATTTTATTCAGTTCGGTATTCTTCGCACCGGCTAACGCTACCGAAAGTGAACCTAGCTTTTACTTATGGGATTATGCCTCAGTGGGCAAGACTACCGTGGTGTGTAAGCAAATGATGATTCGTCTGGAAGACCGTCCTCTTCCGGCTGGTGTAGAGATGCAGCCTGCATCGATTCAATCCAAGAGAGTTGATGATCGCTATTGTAATGCTTTAACCAAACCGGCTGCTTAATTCCAGTGAGCCGATCATAATGTTGAGTGGGGATGATGAATTCATTGTCCCCCTTTTACCGTTTTAATGAAGATAATCCCTATTGTGATAGATCCTGAACTTTTCTATCTTTTTTCCTGAACTGTAGAGATTAAACATCGTAACTCCTGAACTTATCCCTATCGACGAGCTGGACATTATCATTCAGACTAGGAAGTAGATATCATGTCAACCTCATTATTGGGAGGGTGGGTCGTTTATGAATACGGTGTTAGTAGTTGAAGATAATGAAATCAATTGGAAGGTATTTGAACGAATTCTCACAAAACGTGGGGGTTTAGTTGCGAAGCACACTGAAGATGTTGAAATGGTTTTGCAACTGGCTAGTTCTCAACAAGCAGACTTGATTTTAATGGATATTTCTTTAGCAAACAGCTATTACAACGGTGAGGCTATTGATGGAATTAAAATTACTCAAATGTTGAAAGCGAATCCTAAAACAGCAAATCTTCCAGTGATTTTGGTGACGGCTCAGGGTAGCGACTGGGATAGAGAATATTATCTGAATCGTAGTGGTGCCGATGGATTTATTCCTAAGCCCGTCATCGATCAAAAAGATTTTTTAGCACAAATTAAATCTAAGTTAGTCGAGCAACAATCCCCTAATGTAGAATCTCTTTCTCTCTCCCCTGCTTAATCTCAAATTTTTAATTAATCTTTCAAGACTGATTTGATTCTATTCAGTTTGGGTAGAAAACGCTTCAATTTACTTACAGTCATCTCTCTAATATTCAGCAATCCGCTTCGATTTACCCTTTTATTTAACGTCAATTCACTGATAAAAAACGGAAAACTTTAACTCTCTATTTGAGGATGTGAGGGAGGCAAAAATCGAAACACATTTAACTTCCCATATCATTGCTAATTCTTAAAGGAAGTCTACCCATTCTGGGGGAGTTAGAGATAGAATCCTATTACAATTATAGCGCAGAGTGAGGTAGCAAAGCAGACTCCTGATCGCATCCTTCTAAACGAGTAGATCAGATGTTTCCTCTTATATTTGCTATTTCAAAACGTCTATGAGTATCATTGTGCTCATTGCCATCACCCAGTAGTGGCACAAAGTATTTCTAGACTGAGTACTGAGTGCTGAAGACCAATTGAAAAACAGGAGACAAAATAATCAAACATTTGTATCTCCTGCCTTTGATCTCAACTCAACGTGAAGCGAATCATCAACTATAGTGTTTCTTCTGGTAGATAAAACTTATATAAACGGTATAGACCGAAAACAACGATGATTTGAACAATCCAATGAACGTATGCAAAACTCCAAATGAAGCAAGCTAAACCTGTTAATCCTGCCAAAACAAAAGGAATATCTTCCGATGTTTGTGTAGAAAACCAAATGGAACAGAGTGCAAAAACTAGTAGAATCAAATAAACTGAAGACATGGGCGTGACCTCTCTTGGGGGTACGTCAGTCATCTACTTTAATCAAGAAGATGATTACTTATAAGAGTAAAGCCTAAACTTCAAGATTTGGTAAAAAATCCGAAAATTGTTACAAAATTTGATAAAGATAGCCGGATTGTACACCCATCTTTACAAATTAATGATGTTTATGAAAAGGGTTTAGGTAATCGGATGTCCGAGGCGAAGACGGAAGCGATTCTGAGCCGCAGATACATCAATTCTATGTAATCACTGTATATCATATCCGCTTCCAGTTCTATCAATCAGATTTCTCTAATCCCTTTAAATATCCCATCTTCACCCTCATCAGCAAGGGAAACTGAAACAAATATAATAAAGTGTATATATTTTGATAAACCATAACCTTTTCTAAGAGTCTAAGCATTTTCAATCCTTTACATAATCCCCCCTAGTGTAAATCTGTCTAGAGAATCTGTAAAGAGTCTATAAAATCTAGCTAAAGAGAGATTGACTTTGATGAAAATATGATACTTTGCTAATCAGTTTGAACAGAATAAAGCGATTGACAAGTAGTTTAAATCGACTCAATTTCTATTATCAAGTTTGTAACCATTCACTCACTCACAATCTACAGGGGCAAATAAAATGAATAAGGTTTTGAATTTATTAACTAAAATTTCTGTAACTGCTTTGAGTACAGTGACTTTATTAACTCTTAGCGAAACTACAATTAGCGCTGCCACTATTACAGGTAATTTTGAAATTAGTAACTTATCTTATATCGGAACACTTCGCCAGAGTGGATCGGTAGATGATATTATTATTGGCAGCTTTACCGGAGAAGATGTAGACGAAAATGGAATTTTATCAGAATCTGAATTAACTAATTTTTCAGCAGATGTTATTGGAGATGGTTCAAATAGTTCAATTAAACAGTTAGAAGCTGGTAATATATTTCGCTTTGAGTTAGATCTTCAGCAACTAGACTTTGAATTTTTCTTAAGACAGCAAGTAATATCTGAAGATCAATCACCCGATCCATTTTTATGTGCAGATACAGATGATGCTCCCTGTCTGTTGGAACGAATTGCAATTATTTCTGAGAATGATTTAGCTTACTTCTTTGATTATGAAGTCTTCACTGCACTGGATGATAGAATTGCCACATTTGTTGAAGCGAGTATACTATCTCTTAACAATTTTGACTCTCCCGTATTTAAAGTTAACCTTACTTCTCAACCCCCTACAACTGTTCCTGAACCGAGTGTTATTCTAGGAATATTAGCAGTTTTAGGATTAGGATCTCAATTAAAGAAAACCCGTTAAATTCATCTTGTAGATTTGAAATTGGGAAAACTTATTACTCAGAAAAGAGTACAGTTATCCCAATCTCAATCAAACAGTTATGCTACCGCTACAACTTCAGCAATTTCAGGAATTCTTTCCCGCAAACGGCGTTCAATTCCCATTTTCAAAGTCATCGTTGAACTCGGGCAAGACCCACAAGCCCCTTGCAGGCGGAGGCGAACAACTGGGCCATCAAGTTCGACGATTTCTACGTTACCACCATCAGCCATCAGATAGGGACGAAGTTCATCTAAAACCATGTCAACATTATCTTTAGTCAGTGCAAGTGTTGTCATAATTCAGCCTTTAGTATTTTTTCAAACAGGTTTAGACTTTAATCCTAGCGTCAGTTGTTTAGGATTGAGGGATATTACAGCAATTTAATGTTGGAGAAGTTATATTCGGTTGTTATGATCCCATCCTCTTGCTTCTGCTGAACCTTTTGGTGAGTCATGATGTAATAATCACCGATTTTCTCGAAAGTATCTTGAAATTCCAGTACTTTGATCACTTCATCTGTGGTAGGATTACGGAAAACCGCGTCGTACTCACTGGCAACATAACCTTCTCCGGTGTCGAGGCTTTTATGGGTATTAATCACAAACGCCATCCGACCCATCACCCGACTAACGAGACAAATTTCCTCACCCCGGATTTTATAATTTGATCCCATGGCATCCCCTTCGACAAGGATTTCAGTTGCCCCTGTCTCATCGGTTTCCCCGAAGCTAAAGCTATTTTTACCATGAGACTGTTCAAAAGAACCCCGTTTGCGGTGGGTAATAATATCCCGCAATTGAGTATAAACATCCTGCTGAACTTCTTCGTTGTCAATACCTGTTACCTCAGGACTCAGATCCGGATTAATCCGAACTTGGCCATTGTAAACTTCATCGCCTTGCTTGATTTCCACATCTGCGGTATAACCGGGGAAATTGGCATCCCAAGTATAACGGTGTTCGTAGGCTTTGCGAAACACATCACGAGCAGTTGAAGTAGCTGTCATAAAACAAATGAGTGAATATACAGTTAATTTTGATCTATTATAATAGACTTGATTCTATCAATTGAGTGAAAAGAACCGAATAGAAGGGGTTGAAATCCCTCCTTTAAAGTTTAACTTCAGTAGAGGGGATAAACTCTTAAAAAAAATTTTAGATTCCCAGAATAATATTCACCGAATCTTCTCAATTAAAATTAATATAATTCCTTTATTGTAAACTAATGATGTCTAATCGCCCGATCTATCTTGATTGTCATGCTACTACCCCAGTTGATCGACGGGTATTAGAGGTAATGCTACCTTATTTTACAGAACACTTTGGCAATCCTGCTAGTGTAAATCATTTATATGGATGGGAAGCCGAGGCCGCTGTTAAAAAATCACGAGCTACCCTGGCTGAAACGATTAATGCTAGCCCAGAAGAAATCATTTTTACTAGTGGGGCAACAGAAGCCAATAACTTAGCCATTAAAGGCGTAGCTGAGGCTTATTTTAATAAAGGTCGCCATATTATTACTGTTGAAACTGAACACAATGCAGTTCTTGATCCTTGTGGATATTTAGAAAAATTAGGCTTTGATATTACTATTCTTCCAGTTCAATCTGATGGCATTATTGATTTATCTGAATTAGAAAAAGCTATCCGTCCCGACACTATTTTAGTTTCTGTGATGGTAGCCAATAATGAAATAGGCGTTTTACAGCCCTTAGAAAAAATAGGTGAAATTTGTCGCGAACGTAATATTTTATTTCATACAGATGCTGCTCAAGCTATTGGTAAAATTCCTTTAGATGTTAACAGCATGAATATTGATTTAATGTCGATGACCGCCCATAAAATTTACGGCCCAAAAGGCATTGGTGCTTTATACATTCGTCGTCGAAATCCAAGAGTTAAATTAGCGTCTCAAATTCAAGGGGGAGGACATGAACGGGGATTTCGTTCGGGTACATTATACACTCCTCAAATTGTCGGATTTGCAGAAGCTGTAAAACTAGCATTATCTCAACTCAAATCAGAAAATCAGCGGTTAACAAACCTACGAAAAACTCTATGGGAAAAACTGCAAACTCTTGATGATATTTACCTCAATGGTAATCCGACTCAACGATTAGCTGGAAACCTAAATATTAGCGTGGCTGGAGTGGATGGTCAAGCCTTATTACTCGGCTTACAACCCTTAATGGCAGTCTCTTCTGGTTCAGCTTGTACTTCAGCTAAAATTGAACCGTCTCATGTTTTAAAAGCGATTGGACGTTCTGATACTTTAGCCTATGCTTCTGTGCGATTTGGTATCGGTCGATTTAATACCTTAGAAGAAATTGAGCAAGTCGCAGAACACACAATTAACACGATTCAATCTCTTAGAAAAGTGAATCCTCAATCTAGCAAAAATATAATCACAAAATAGTAATTTTTATACTTTGTGAACTTCCGTACTCTTATAGAACCCTTATGACATCTTCGGATATACAGTATAGCGCTACGCGCCCTTGCACTCTTGCAATCTTGCTATAGGCAATTTGTAGAGACGTTATATATAACGTCTCTACTCTGAGAGGGTTTCAAAATATAGAATTGTCTTACACGGGCGCGTAGTGCTATATAATCTATCAAAAATGCCAGACTCATGGATATTAAATCATCTGAAGTTATGATATTTTATTTTTTCTTTTTAAATTTATATCAATGCCTCGAATTTTGATGATTTTTGACTGAGAATTATTTTAAATAACTTACGATATTGCCTTAAGGAAAATGTTTGGCGAGACGGGAAATGTTTGGGCGTGACGGGAAATGTTTGGCGCGCGCGCCAACCCGTCGATAGCCCAACCCGTCAAAATAGCCAACTTTCCGAGTTTCAGGCTTTATGATATTCTAATAATTAGCGGATGTGTGTGGCTACATCAAATTCTGTTGTCCTCAAACCCAGAAAAATAGTAACGGAAAATGTTTGGCGATCGCCAACTTTCCGAGAATCTCCCAAAAATTTTATCTCTATCTCATCGTTGCAAATGAATGAATTTTACCCGATCCTCAATCAAGCTTTGTGGTGCAGACTTGACAAAGAGTTGATTATATGTGTTATGAGGGAATTTCAGATAGGAAAATGTTTGGCGAGACGGAGACGGAGACGGAGACGGAAAATGTTTGGGCGCCAGCCCAACCCGTCGTAAAATGTTTGGGCGTGACGGGAAATGTTTGGCGTGACGGGAAATGTTTGGCGCGCGCGCCAACCCGTCAAGATAGCCAACCCGTCGATAGCCCAACCCGT
>CAYNXM010000034.1:0-21068 GCA_964401105.1 uncultured Lyngbya sp.
AATGTAATAATTTTATGGCGTAATGCCCAAGTTAATAAACCGCGATAAGGACGAATTCGCGCCTCAGGTTTAGAAGGACTTAATCCAGCCGCCAAACGAGATTTTTTAGATTGATCTTGAGGCTTAACTTTTAATAAACGCGCCCCCAACATTGGTGTCATTGTACAAGCTACCAAAGTAGAAAACATCGTCGAAGCCGCAACAGTGACCCCAAACGGTTGAAAGAATTGACCGGGGACTCCTCCCATAAAGGCAACAGGTATAAATACAGCCACAATAGTAGCCGTTGTCGCAACAATTGCTAAGCCAATTTCTTCAGAAGCATCCAACGCTGCCTGAAACGGTTTTTTACCTTCTCTAACGTGTTGATCGATGTTTTCCATCATACAAATAGCATCATCAACCAGGTTCCCCATTGCCAAAGCTAACGCCAATAATGTCATGCCATTCAAGGTGTAATTAAACCATTTCATCACCATGAATGTTGGTAAAATAGATAAAGGTAAAGCCACCGCTGTAATTAATGTCGGTCGCCAATCTCGCAAAAATACACCAACAACAATAACCGTTAAAATAGAGCCAATAACTAAAGCATCAATAGAAGCTTGATAGGATTCTCTAATTTCTGTAGCGCGGGTAAAAACCAATTGAATATTAACATCTTCCGGCAAAGTATTTTCTAACTCTGCCACTTTCTTTTGTACTTTTTCTTCAACCGTAACTAAGGTACTGCCACTACTCCGAACGACAGAAAAACCGACCACAGGCTGTCCTAATTCTAAGTTAGAAAGTACGCTATTATTATTACTTTGAAAATTATAATAACGAGCCAGTTGACGCACTTCCGCAAAGCCATCAATTACATTTCCAATACTCGATAACGGGACAGAATCTCCCGATGGTAATATAATCGGTGCATCTCGCAGGGCGCTAACCGTTTCGGCACTGCCTAAAGTCCGAATACTGGTTTCGCTACCCCCAGCCTTAGATCGTCCGCCGGGTAAATTAATATTATATGCCCGAATTTGATTATTCACTTCGGTAGCCGTTATCCCTAAACCCTGGAGTCGATCTGGGTTTAATTCAATCCGAATTTCTCGATCTACCCCGCCAACCCGTTGAATTTGCGCCACTCCAGTGACACTCAGTAAGGCGCGGCTAATTTTACGGTCTACTAAATCACTTAATTCTTCAACACTGCGTCGGGAGGATGTCACCGCATAGGTCATAATCGGGCCGCCGGCAAACCGTAATCGTTGTACAATGGGATCGTTAACATCCTGGGGTAAATCTTGGCGAATTTGGGCAATGGCATTGCGGACATCATTAGTAGCGCGATCGCTATCTGTACCTAAAATAAAGCTAACGGTTGTGGTAGAACTGCCATCTCGTACAGTAGAATTGAGTTGATCGATATTGCCTAACCCCGCCACCACATCTTCGACTTTCTTGGTCACCTGGGTTTCCAATTCGGCAGGCCCCGCTCCCGGTTGAGTCACCGTAATACTAACCGCTGGAATATCAATATTCGGGGTGTCATCAATTCCCAGTTGAAAGAATGACATGATTCCCACTAAACTTAAAACTAAGAATAAAACTAGGGTGGGAATCGGCTTTTTTATCGACCAAGCCGAGAGATGAAAGTTTGACATATTATGATTCGGTGTGGGGGTCAGGAGTTAAAGAAATAAATCTTATTGGATTTTCAGCTCAATTAGCCGCTTTTCAGCTTATTGGTGAAACTGGAATATTAAATATATTAAATAATTGTAAACGATTTTAAAGGCAACCGCTTTCTCTGGCTCAACTTCAGAACAGACTTCCCAGGATATACTACCGAAAACCTAGATTCCTAGAGCTTTCAGCTTCCTATTCATCCCTGCGTTATCACACAAGCCGATATCTGTACAATTCCCTATAAATCTCATCGCACTGGGAAAGAAGATTCTGAAAACGCTCCGGGATGGCATCGGTTTTGGGTTTGTAGGGGTGAAATCCAGTTGATTCCCTTGCTGTGTCATACCACCCATATTTAGACCAAATATCATCAGTAGGGTTGCCAACAGACCAATTTAACATCTTATCTGTAAATTCAACCTCTAACGCCTCGCAGAGCAATGACAAGGTCTGGCGTGGGTTTTTCCGTAGGTCACCAGCATCAATCACAGGTGGAATAGCACCTGAATAGTCACGAACGATTTCAAATAATTGCTTCAGCCGCAGCATCCCGATGGTATCCATTGTCGGATTAGGCCATAGCCGCAGATAGGATAAGAGCATCTCCCGAGGTTGACGAATTAGAAAGCAGTTGGTCAATTGATGAACCCAATTAATATCAATATGGGGTAAAAGGCGATAGACCATAAACTTTTGATAATAGATCGATTTGTTGTCTGGTATTGACGAAGTCAGCGCAGCTCTCGGAGCTTGCATCCGAGAGAACGCTGACCCTTTTGTCACTTGCTCAACAATCTTGACCCAGTCTGTTTCATAACAGTTGAGTACTTCGTCCCTCCCGGGATCTTTTCGACCTGTGATTAAAAGATAATGTGGATACAATGGTTCATCATGCACAAAAGTATCCGGGCGGTTCCCCCAAGAACGGAGAAGAACTGTAGAAAGACATCTTGGACTTGCCCACATAGCGATGCGTTTTGGTTGAATGGCCACTCAATCAATCTCCTACACTCAAATCAAGCAATCATCAATCTACACAGTAATAGCACTTTATGTCCTCATGGCATTAACAGTGACAATCATCTCTGTTTAGCCTCACAGGTTAATTAAGATAGTGTAGTTCTAATTTCGTTAGAATTACATACTGTGGTATTGTATCCTAAGCTCCAAGAAATTAATATTAAAAATTATCAATGATTGAGGTTACAAAAATTCCGAATAAAGGACGAGGAATTATTGCGACACAGGATATTCCAAAAGGAACATTAATCGAAGCAGCTCCGGTAGTGATTTTTTCATCGAAACAAAGACTGAAGATCAATGAAACCGAATTGTTCAAGTATTACTTTGTAAGGCAATCAGAATATAGCAAAAGTAAAAATGTGAACGGATACCTGGCTTTGGGTTTAGTTTCTCTTTTGAATCATGCAGACCAGCCTAATGCTCGTGTGGATTGGATCGAAGATGAAATCAGTTTATGGTCACATTTGATAGCAGAGAAAGACATTCAGCAGGGCGAGGAAGTGACAATGTTCTATGCAAATATTGATGATTATACAAGTGCCAACAAATTCGTTTAAAATCTTACTTCTGTTCTGGATGAGCCGCTTCCGGTAAAGTAGCCCCCATCTGATTAATCCTCTCAATCAGTTGATAAAGCCTGCCAATATCTCGTTGATTAAAATACAATCCCAAACGAGGTAAATCTTCAGTTTCATCCCCATATTCTCGGAGCGAAGTCTGAATGTTTTCAATGCGTCCCTTCACCAGAATATCCCTAAATTCTTGATTGAGGGTTTCTACATCTTCCTCGGATAACTCAGACTTCAGGCGAATGACTAATAACTCATCGACGTAGCGACAGGAGTGATAAATCCGATAAAAGTTAGCGATCGCCTCAATAGCATCAGGGATATTATCTGTAATTGTATAAATACTAGAATCTTCTGGAGAAATCAAGCCCCGGCGTAGAAGTTGTTTATTAACAAATTCATCCCAGTCATACCAATAGTCTCCCCCAGGTCGATCCATTAATACTACAGGAGCAGGGCCAAACTTACCGGTTTGAGCCAAGGTCAAACATTCAAAGGTTTCATCTAACGTGCCAAACCCCCCCGGAAACATGGCTAAAGCATCACTTTCCCGCAGAAAGAACAATTTACGGGTAAAGAAGTATTTAAAGTTAATCAGTTTTTCATCCCCCTCAATATAAGGGTTAGAAGATTGTTCAAACGGAAGCTGAATATTCAAACCAAAAGAATGTTCTGTACCCGCACCTCGGTTACCCGCTTCCATGATACCGCCACCCCCACCGGTTAGCACCATAAACCCTTGTTGGGTGACACTATGGGCAAAATCACAAGCCAGTTGATACTCACCTGCTTTAGGGGAAGTTCTAGCCGAGCCAAACACGCAAATTTTGCGGACATGACGATAAGGATAAAAAATTTGAAAGCCCTTTTCCATATCCAGCAACGCGGCTGAAATGATTTTCCAGTCCAGGGTTTCAAATTCCTCGACCGCCATACGAGCCAGACTTGAGAGCGATCGCGCGATCCATTTTTTGTGCTTCAAATGAGGCAGCTTACGGATCAACTGCATCAGCTCAATCTGGAGAGACTCCATATTTTGGCCAGTACCGAAAATATTCACAGAATTTCACGCACCAATACATTCCGAGTTGGAGAAATGATAGAGAGTCAACACTGTCGCGATCCTGAGATCATACCGTTGAGTGAGCGCCGCTGACAAGGATAATTGAACATCTGTGGTCAATTTTCATGTGGGGGTTATTGCAATCAACGGCATTCAACCCCCTGGAGTTCAATCTTAGAGGTATTTTTCCAGTGTATTTGACAATGTTGTTTTAGGAACCGCACCAACGATCATATCAACTCTCTGACCGTCTTTAAAAATCATAAGAGTCGGAATGCTGCGAATTCCATATTGGCTTGCCACCTGAGGATTTTCATCAGTATTGAGCTTCACGACTTTTATTTTTTCTTGATACTGATCTGCAATTTCCTCAACGACGGGGGCTACCATCCGGCACGGGCCACACCAAGGGGCCCAAAAATCGACTAAGACAGGAACCTTGCTCTCAAGTACCTCTTGCTTAAAGCTACTATCAGTAACTGGTTGGCATTTATCAGTAGTGGACATGCTTTACAATCCTTTTACACATCTTACATTCGTGACGGACACACAAGTCGGGGCTATTGCCTTTACTTTGTGAGTTGCCGGTTTCATCCGCTGAAGCTCGACCTCCCCGATTATTCCCTTTTTCGTAAAGGGCGCTCTGGGAAATCGTTTTAAACAGCGTCTGGAGGTTTGACAAACCTTTCGGCTATCCTAACTCCTGTGACAGATAACTATCACCCCGGCAGACTCCTTCCGTCTGAAGGAGTTGGAAATAACTCATAAACGAATAAAACTAATGAGCTATCATACGGTATCGTTGGATCTTACACCAACCGGTCTACCCTAAGTGCTTTATGCGGGTAGGGTTTTATTTGTTTATCGTTTAATCTTGATTTTACTCCAGATTGACATGAACTTTGCTTGTAAAACTATTACAGTTGGGATGTTGGGTTAGACAAAAGCCGATCGGACAGTTTATTTTTTCTCAATATTTGAGCAATAACCGAACGACTGCTGTCTACTACCGATTGCTCTTTGTGAGTTTAGAGCACAACTCAAGTAATTGACGAATGATCTACATTTTTATCCCTTTAAAGGGGATAAGCTCAAAGATTTAGATCGATGCTGTCGGAAACATCAGCGGTATCACTCTCGTCTATTCTAAAGTGACTCAGACTCAGCCTGAAGCGCTCGATTACACAATACCCAGCTAAAGCAGATGTGTACCTGATAGCCATTGAGCCATATTCACTCAATCTACTCTATTAGCATCAGTTTGTATGCAGGTTGGAGTCAACCACTTAGAGCATCTGTGTCTGTTGGTGAAATCAATCAATCGCTTCTGAGTCTGCAAGTTGAGCTGATCGATCGTCATAAGAAACCGCCCGAACAAAATGCTCAGGCGGAGTGTGGTGTGAGGAGTGAACGGAAACATACGTCTCCGCTCTTTCTATTTTGACATTTTCTTTGAGATAATTCCAGAGATAACCCTAAGTTTTACGACAATTTAACAAGTTTTGTCAAGAGTTTACACAAAGTTGGGCAGAGAATAACGATTGACGAATAACAATTGATCGATCGCCAATAATAGAGGATGAAGATTTATATCATCTCCAAAATGCCGGAATCCAACTCTGATCCGTCTCAATTCCTTAACCCTCATGACACAGCGCCAACTTTGACAGCATTGCAAAATTTGATTGATGTTGTAGCTCAATTGCGCCAGCCCCAGGGTGGATGTCCTTGGGATTTAGCCCAAACTCCTCAAACCTTAATTCCTTACGTCATTGAAGAAGCCTATGAAGTTGTCGATGCTCTTGAGAGTGGGGATGAAGCTGCCATTGCCGAAGAACTCGGGGACTTACTCTTACAGGTGGTGTTGCAAGCTCAAATTGCTCAGGAATATCAACAGTTTTCTTTGGCAACAGTGGCTGAAAAAATTACTGAAAAACTCATTCGTCGCCATCCTCATGTTTTTGGCACAGTGGAAGTAGAAAATGTGGATCAGGTGCGTCACAATTGGGAAAAAATTAAAGCCGAAGAAAAGGGAGAATCCAAGTCGGCTCAATTTCTGAGCGCTAAGTTAAGCCGTTATGCCCGTCAGTTACCTCCATTGTTAGCAGGGATGAAAATCTCGAAAAAGGCCGCTGAGGTTGGCTTTTACTGGAAAAATATTGAGGGAGTTTGGCAAAAATTTCATGAGGAAATGGGGGAATTTGAAGAAGCACTTCAACAGGGAGATAAAACTCATCAACAAGCCGAACTAGGAGATGTTCTCTTTACATTAATTAATTTAGCCCTTTGGTATGATTTGGATCCAGAAGCAGCATTACGGGGCACTAATCATCGATTTGTCAGTCGCTTTTCTCGGGTTGAAGAAGCTTGTGGCAAGCCTATATCGGATTATTCTTTAGCGGAATTAGAAACTTTATGGCAACAAGCTAAGGCTGCCTTAAATCAATCAGAATCTGAGCAATAGCTGAAAGGGGTTTAACCCTCTATTTTAGAAGAGATGTTCATTGTAGAATGTCTCTTTATTGTTTAAGACTTTAATAGTTCTAATTTGATATAAGATATTACTTAAAAATTTTACCTAACATTCAAAATTATGTAAAGATTGGGTAAAGAGAATTGTCGAAAAACTCTTGCCCGTGATACGGTGAATAAATAATACTTTAATTTAGTGGCTTGATCTAGCCTTATTGGTAATTCGTAGACTGACAAAAATTTCTGTCTTCAATCCTGCCTAGAGCTTTATTTATTCATGCCAATGAGTATAAAATATTTATTGTCATTAAATATATGAATGGCTCATTCGTGATTTGAATATAATTCTTGAGCTAGTTATTAACTGGTTTCAACTAACTTCTCTATTTTTATAGAGAAAAACACTTTTTTTTAGAGATCGAATTTTAAATCATTAATTACAATGGAGCTTAAAAAGTATGACTGCATCTCCAAAAGCAAGTGTCATTGAACTGAGTAAAACCTTAAAATTCAACCTCAATTTAGGATACCAATTTCTTCAAAATAATTATCTGACTGAATCTGAAAAAGTCTTTCAACGCCTAGTTCTTCAATATCCAAATAAACCTCAAGGATATGAAGGCTTAGCACGGGTAGCAATGCGTTCTCAGAAATGGGAACTTGCCCTCAAACGTTGGGCAAAAGTGATACAGCTATTCCCGGATAGAATTCCAGCTAAAGTGGCTTTAGGAAATATCTTAATAGAGTTAAATGAGTTTAACCGTGCTGAGTTAGTGTTTCAAGATTTAGTAAAAGCTTATCCGAATAAACCTCAGGGATATGAAGGTTTAGCCCGTGTAGCAATGGGTGTAAATCAACCCGATCAAGCCTTAAAATATTTGGATATTTCAATTGATAAGTCTAATGCTAAGTCTAGTTATTTAGGGAAAGCAAGATTATTAATTAACCAGACTCAAGACGAGCAAGCTTTTAATGTAATGAATCATTTTATTGTTCAAAATCCCAATGATTTAGAAATCATTTTAGAGAAAGCTAAATTACTCGTTCTTGCTCAAAATTTTGAAGCAGCAGTGGAAGAAATTAATCAACTGCCTAGCTCTGACCAAGATCTTTTACCCGTGAAAGTTTTATTAATCTCAGCTTTAATGGGTATACAACAGTTTAATCAAGCTAGTGCAATGATTAAAAGCTTACCAGATTTTCAAGATTGTAATAATCAGCAAGTCAAGTTTTTAAAAACCTGGGATCAATATTATCAACAAGGTTTTGATTTCAATCAGCCTAAAGTTTTTGGGATCGGTTTAAGTCAAACAGGAACACGCTTGTTGAATGAAGCCCTAAATAGACTCGGTTATACTTCAGTCCATTTAGTTAATCCTATTACAAAAGGTGTTTTAGACTCAAAAGATTTCTTGTATTTTGATGCATTTACTGATATTTCTGTTTCTTTCCGGTTTGAAGAACTATATTTTGCCTTCCCAAATGCTCAGTTTATTTATATCGAGCGAGATTTAAATCACTGGGTTGAGTCTATTTCTCAATACTATACTAGACTCTATGGCTTCAGTACACCGAAAGAAATGAAAAATTGGATGACTCAATCGAAATCCAGTACTCTTTCAAGAAAACGCCTAGACTCCGATACAACCTATCGTCATGCGATCGCTAATTTATATGCACATCATCTCAATTGGAAAAGTGCGTATCGCTCATTTGACCAACGAGTGAAAGGATTCTTCAATGATAAATCAAAAGAAAAATTATTAACAATTAATATTTTTGAAGAAAATAGCTGGGACAATATTTGTCACTTTCTAGAAGTTCCTATTCCCTCCCAACCCTTTCCGGATAAAGATCAATCAATATTGAATCTTGAACTTTAAAGTGTTCTGAGCATTATTTTTATTGCGACTTGCAGAAAAAGCATCGCTTCCCCACATCTGCGCTTGAGTCAGTAGAGATGTTGCATGCAACGTCAGGACGGGAGTAAGGAGTTCAGACTTTTATGATGATTAATTCTCCGGACTTGATCTGAGCGTGCTGTCGCTTAGGGACAAAGGCACTAGACTTTAAGTCCGGTGTACCGTTGAGTTTAACTGCGTTGTATTTCAGCAAAAATTTGATCTAAAATTTCTTGAGCACCTTGCTGTTTAAGTTGATCGGCAAGCTGAATACCCAGTTGTTCGGCATCGGTGGCGGAACCGGTTACGGTATCCTTAATTAAGCGTTGACCATCTAAACTGGCAACCATTCCAGTTAATGTCAGTTGATCCGCTTCAATATCAGTATTAACTCCAATCGGAACCTGACAACCCCCTTCGAGTTCTCTTAAGAAAGCACGTTCTGCATAACAGCGCTGGGCAGTGGGACTATGTTCTAATGCTTTAATTATATTTAAAATCTCAGTATCTCCTTCCCGACATTCAATCCCTAGCGCCCCCTGTCCTACAGCGTGTAAGGATAATTCGGCGGGGATGACTTGATGTATGCGATCGCTCATATCTAAGCGTTTTAAGCCCGCAACGGCTAGAATAATGGCATCATAATTGCCGTCGTCTAGCTTTTGCAGACGAGTATTTAAGTTGCCGCGAATATCCTTAAATTCAAAGTGGGGGAAATGATAGCGCAATTGTGCCAGTCGGCGCAGCGAAGAAGTGCCGATGACGGCCCCTTGAGGTAATGTATCAAGCTGTTTATCTTTGTGTTTTTCATGTACCACTAATGCATCAGCGGGATCTTCTCGTTGACTGACGCAACCCAACATTAATCCCTCAGGTAAATTGGTGGGTAAATCTTTGAGAGAATGTACCGCCATATCTGTATCATGGTTCAACATTCCCACTTCGAGTTCTTTGGTAAACAGTCCCTTATCCCCAATTTTAGCCAGGGCAACATCCAGAATTTTATCCCCTTTGGTAGATATCTCCTGCACTTCAAAAGTGATGTCAGGGAAGTGTTTCTGAAGTTCTTCTTGTACCCAATAGGTTTGAACCAAAGCAAGTTGGCTTTTGCGTGAACCGATGCGAACTGTACGAGTCGAAGCAGAGACTGTCATAGGAACGTGGGTTAAGGGATAGTCAATATTCTCAACTCATCTAGCGTACCGTAGTAGGGGGACATCTGTTGAGATTGAATCCAGAACGGTAACTATCCTTAACAGTTGCAGCGGTGTATCATGGGGCGAGAAGTTTTTCAACAATGCCCATGGCTTTTTGATCGAGACTGTTCCAGTCTACTTCTCCGGTTTCACTATCAATTAAATTCGTATCAATTTCAACCTCTCGGCTTTCGTTTGGGGCGTGGGTGGGTTCGTATTCTAGAAAACAAACTTGATAGCAGACTTCCCAAATATCAATGCTTCGAGTTTTATCATTACAGGTTAACTCCAGGCGATAACCGGGATAAGGGGTTTGGATGTCTTGATAAGTTCCTTTCCAAGGGGAGTTTTCAAGCTGTTTACGGATATTATCCAGGACTCGGATTAAAGCAGGTTGCATCAGCAATTCCGCTTGTTTCCAGGCGATGGGATCTTTAATTTTAGGTTTCATCAACAGAGTGTGTCATGTATGCAGATGGATCATTCTTAATTTTATACACCCACATCCCACACCCTATTCCCTTTTAGCTAACCTCAGTTTAGCCGAACGAGAACGGGGATTTTCTGCAATTTCATCGGCTTGAGGTTGTATCGGTTTTTTTGTTAAGACCTGCAAAATAGAAGAATCCTTAAATCGGTGTTTCACACAACGATCTTCGAGGCTATGAAAACTAATAATACCAATCCGACCCCCTGATTTTAACCAAGTGGGTGCTGTTTCTAGAAATGTTTCCAATACTTCTAACTCCCGGTTGACCACAATTCTCAAGGCTTGAAATACACGGGTAGCCGGATTAATCCGGCCATAACGATAACGAGGTGGAACACTCCGACTCACTGCTTCTGCCAAGTCTGTGGTGGTCTGAAATGGGCGCTGTTGCACAATTTGACGGGCAATGCGCCTCGAATAGCGTTCTTCTCCATAATGATAAAAAATATCCGCTAATTGTTCTTGATCCCAACGGTTAACAATTTCTGCGGCAGTTAACTCCTGTTGGGGATTCATTCGCATATCTAAAGGGGCAGAGGCACGGAAACTGAACCCTCGTTCTGGGGTATCGAGTTGATTAGAATTGACCCCTAAATCGGCAATAATCCCATCAAAGCGCTGTTCTCCGGGTCGATAGTCGGCAAAATTGCCCTGCCAAAATTGGCAATGATCTGCTAAATTATCGTTTAATGTCGCCAGTCTGGCTTGGGTTGTCGCGATCGCCACCGGATCTTGATCGATCCCGATGAGTTGAACATCCTCGGCCGCTTCTAATATTAACCGACTGTGACCCCCTCCTCCGAGAGTCGCATCTAAATAGCGACCCCCTGGGACAATTTCAAGTCCCGCTATTAATTCTCGACTCATAACAGGGATATGGAAAGTGTTTTTGCTCATGGGTTATTAGTCACTTGTTCTATGTGATGAGTCATTTGTCCTTTGTTATTTATGATTGCAAGAGTGCAAGAGTGCAGTCGCACCGCTATTGCCTGTTTTCCGTTCCCTACAAATAGCGGTCCCGTAGCGTGTTGCCACTGCAACGCAATGACCAACAACCAATAACCAACCTATACGAGAAACCATAACCTCTTTATAATTGAGAGAGACGAAATAAAAGTCAACAATTGGCAATACATTCACTAAAACATAAGTCTATACCAAAAAATATGAGCAGAATTGAGACCCGCACTGAACCCATGGTGATTAACATGGGGCCGCATCATCCCTCTATGCACGGGGTATTGCGGTTAATTGTCACCCTGGATGGGGAAGATGTCGTAGACTGTGAACCGGTGATTGGTTACCTGCATCGTGGCATGGAAAAAATCGCCGAAAGCCGCACTAATATTATGTATGTGCCTTACGTGAGTCGGTGGGATTATGCTGCCGGGATGTTTAACGAAGCGGTCACTGTAAACGCCCCGGAACAACTAGCCGATATTGAAGTTCCCAAACGGGCCAGTTATATTCGGGTGATTATGCTCGAACTCAACCGTATTGCCAACCATCTGTTATGGCTCGGGCCATTTTTGGCGGATGTGGGCGCTCAAACCCCATTTTTCTATATTTTCCGGGAACGGGAAATGATTTATGATTTGTGGGAAGCGGCAACCGGATATCGGATGGTGAATAACAACTATTTCCGTATTGGTGGGGTGGCTGCCGACTTACCTTACGGTTGGATAGATAAATGCCGGGATTTTTGTGATTATTTCCTGCCGAAAGTTGATGAATACGAACGCTTAATTACCAATAACCCTATTTTCCGCCGTAGAATTGAAGGACTCGGAGTGATTACCCGCGAACAAGCCATTAACTGGGGTTTATCGGGGCCAATGTTACGGGCTTCTGGGGTGAAGTGGGACTTACGCAAAGTCGATCATTATGAATGTTACGATGAGCTAGATTGGGATGTTCATTATGAAACTTCTGGGGATTGTTTAGCCCGTTATCTGGTTCGCATTCGGGAAATGCGGGAATCTGTAAAGATTCTGTATCAAGCTTTAGATGCTCTGCCCGGTGGCCCCTATGAAAACTTAGAAGCCCAACGGATGATGGGAGGGCCAAAATCTGAATGGAATGATTTTGACTATCAGTTTATGGGTAAAAAGATTGCCCCTACTTTCAAAATTCCTGAAGGAGAACATTATGTTCGGGTTGAAAGTGGTAAAGGGGAATTAGGAGTTTACATTGTTGGGGATAATAACAGTTTTCCCTGGCGGTTTAAAATTCGCGCTGCTGATTTTAACAACCTGCAAATTTTCCCGGAATTGGTAAAAGGAACTAAAGTGGCTGATATCGTCGCTATTTTAGGGAGCATTGATATCATTATGGGTTCAGTTGACCGTTAAACCTTTGTGATTTTTGTTATTGGTCATAGTGTTGTTTGGATCAACTTCTAACCCTTTTAAACAACTATTAACTAATGACCAATAACTTATGTATATAAATTTACCCTATTTCTAATTCTTCTTTAAAAAAAGCATCTACATATTTTTAACAGATCGCAAATAGCACTAAAGGAAGTTTTTTTCAAGAAGTTGCCATAAAGTCACTTAAGATTGTTGTGGGTTGTGCTATACTAATCGCGATTGAGATCTAGATATTGGTTAAAGTTTTTGTTCTGAATGTTGAAAGGTTTTTTTCGATTTCATTCTGCTAAGCCCACCTCCGATATCTCTATCTTTACGACAAACTACCCAATTTTGGAGATATCGAATGTCAATCTACGTTGGTAACCTGAGCTATGATGTTACACAGGACGATTTAAATGAAGTCTTTGCTGAGTACGGTTCTGTAACGAGGGTACATTTACCCACCGATCGTGAGACAGGTCGCCCACGGGGCTTTGCTTTTGTTGAGATGTCAAAAGAAGAGGAAGAAACTGCTGCGATCGATGCACTAGATGGTGCAGAATGGATGGGACGCGATCTCAAGGTTAACAAAGCTAAGCCTCGTGAAAATAATCGAAGCGGAGGCGGCGGTTACGGCGGCGGCGGCGGAAGACGGGGAGGCGGTGGCCGTTACTAATTCCCGGTTAATCCCCATTCTCAACGCCTAGAATACACAGGTAGCGGGGTTAATACGTCCATAATGAGAACGGGGGGGGAACACTCCGACTTACCGCTTCAGCCCCGTCTATGGGGGTCTGAAAAGGATGCTATTGCACAATTAGTCAGGCATTTGTCGAGAGTCGCGTTCTTCCCCATACCGAGCAAAAATATCAACTAATTGCTCTTAATCCTAATGATTAGCAATTTCTGCGGTGATTCACTCCTGTTGTGGGTTCATCCGTATTTTTTTTATCCGTTTGTCTCTATTGAGGAAATCTCAGACAAAAAATAGTTTGCTGATTTTCACTTTTAAGATCAACCGTTGCTTGTAATATCTCTGCCAGTTTCTTGACTAATGTTAGTCCTAAACCCGTACCACCATACTTCCAAGGATCATTATTGGGAATGCGATAAAACTGATTAAAAATTAATTCCTGTTCTTCTATTGGGATCTCTACACCTGTATTAATCACACAAAGGGAAATTTCTGATTGATTGACTTCAGTTTTAATCGTAATTGTTTCCCCGGCTGGCGTATATTTACAAGCATTGTGCAACAGTTCTCGAACAATCCGCTCTAAAATCGTACGATCGGCTGATATATGTAATTTTCCTCCTAATAAATCCAGAATTAACGCTTGTTGTTGGTTTTGAATGTGTTTTAAATATAAATAGGTTACATCAGGAATCCAGAGATGCAGATCAATTAATTCAGATTGTAAGGTTTTGGCTTTGGCATCAATATAGCAAAGTGTCAGTAAATCATCAACTAATTGCTGCTGCCGCTGACAGGAGTCACGAAAAATCTTGAGGACTCGCTTAAAAGTAGGAGACTTTTGAGGATTTCGTTGAGTTGCTAACAGGGTTTCTAGGGTTTGAGACGCAAGCTGAATACTGCTCATCGGGGATTTTAATTCATGAGAAATGGTTTTGAGGAAGTCATCTTTAAGCTGATTCAGTTTAGCAAGTTCTGTAGCTTGTTGATCAGAAGCCGCGTATAGTCGAGCCTGACGAATTGCGATCGCACATTGAGATGCAACCTGCTGCATGAGTTGAATTTCTAAGGTTGTAAAAACCTCTGTCGGGGGTCTTAATCCCCAAAGATTACCAATCATTCCGCCATCATCAAAAATCGGGCAAGCGCATCGAGTCACCTGAATCTGTTGAGGATTACACTGGGGAATTTTTTCGACTAATTGAAGTGGAATTTTTTGTAAGAGTTGTTGATAAAGTTCGGGAAAATCTCTAATATTTCTGCTGAATCCCTGAGATTGAGGTAAAGTTATACTATATTCATAAGCAATTGTTGCTGTTATTTGTTCGGAGTCATACAGTTCAATTTGACAGCTCGCTAAATCAAGGCTTTCAGCTAATTCTTGAGTCGCAGTTTCTAATATCTGGTTTTCTTCCAAACTATCCCGTAGCTTCTCTGTAATCCGGCGGATTAAAGCTTCAAAATTCAAAGCCTGTTGTAATTCTTGGTTTTGTGCGGCTAGAGTCTGACGCATTTTCCGCAGATTGAGATGAGTTTGAATGCGGACTAATACTTCTTCTTGTTGACTGGGTTTAGTAATATAATCAACCCCACCTAACTTGAATCCCTGAACCTTATTTACTGTTTCTGAAAGTGCTGTTAAAAAGATAACTGGAATGTCTCGAGTCGAGGGTTTTGCTTTGAGCCGACGGCAGGTTTCAAAGCCATCAATATTCGGCATTAATACATCTAATAAGATTAAGTCTGGTGTTCGGGATTGAGCAATCTGCAAAGCTGTCTCGCCATCTTCAGCGAGCAATACTTTAAAGCCTTTTTCTTCTAAATAAGAAAATAAAACCAGGAGATTATCGGGGGTATCATCTACAATTAAGATCACTGCTAATGGAGAATTTTGTTGATTGACTCCTGCTGTGATTTCATCCAATTGGAATGAGATGGCATCATCAATAAGTTCAGAATAGTTTGCCCAATTCTCTGCTTGATTTTGTTGGCTTTGCTCTCTGAAGTGGTCTTCTGATGAATTATCCATTAATTTTATTGGTAAAGTCGGATTGAATAATAGACTGGAAGATTGCTTCATATTGAGTAAAGTCAATCTAGTTAATCAAATTAATGAAAGCGAAAAGACGAAGTGGATTTTTCTATATTTTAATACCTTTATCCAATCGAGATCAATCTATATATTGCAGAATAAAATGTTTAAGTTTTTTCAGTTGACACGTTGCTGCCAATACTCGGATTTGTTCAATAAATGGAATAAGTTGGGGTTGATCTTTTTCCCATTGATCCATTTGTGATAAAACCCCTCGAATATCTCCCTGCATTGCCAGTTCTAAAAGTTTGTTCAATTCTGCACCAGTAGGCGTTATGATTGATTCAGAATGGCTGTTCACGTCTACTGTATCGGGGTGCTCTGAATTCAGTTGCGATCGCGTTGATTCAGGTTGAGTTTTCCATTCTAATTTGAGATACTGTTCTAAAAATACTAGTAATTTTTCAAAACGTAAAGGTTTTGCCAGGAAAGCATTAGCTCCGGCTTGATAACACTGAGATTCATCCGTAGGAAGAGTGCTAGCAGAAACGATAATAATGGGTAAATTTTGCCAAGCGGGTTGTTTTCTCAAGGTTTGAGTTACTTGTAAACCATCTATTTCTGGCATGACTAAATCTAGAATAATTAAGTCGGGCTGATGCTCTTGGGTTTTGGCAATCACTTCTGTTCCTGAATTGGCTTCTATTATTATAAAACCTAAGGGGATCAAGAAGTTAGCTAAAACTTCTCTATTATTATCTACATCATCCACGATCAAAATTTTACGTTTTTTCCCTTGATAGCCTGTAATCTGTAGATCAATAGGACTTGCTGCCGTAGTTGAAATAGGTGTTTCTACCTGGTCAAAATCCAGATCAAACCAAAACTCACTGCCTTCACCCCAGCGGCTTTTGACTTGAATTTTGCTGCCCATTTGCTCAACAATACTTTGACTAATACTTAAACCTAATCCTGTACCCTCAAGCGGGGATTGATGACAGTCTAATTGATGAAAGGGTAAAAAGATCTCTGTGAGTTTATCTTCAGGAATTCCTATCCCTGTATCTGCGATGTGAAAACGAATTGTATGGGTTTGATCTGACTCAAGCATGTCTTTTTCGCTGTTGCCAAAATCTCGAATATAACCAATGCTAAAACAGACTTTTCCCGTCGTTGTAAATTTGACCGCATTACTCAGCAGATTCAGTAAAAGTTGGCGTAAACGAGTTTCATCTCCTCGTATTACTGTTGGTAAATCTGAAATAATGCGATGCTCGAATTTAATCCCCTTTTGCTGACAACGATTTTTAATTATTGCCTTTAAGTTATCTAAGAATGAGGCTAAAATAAAATCTTTTAATTCTAAATTAAGTTTACCCGCTTCAATTTTAGCGATGTAAAGAATATCGTTAATTAGGGTGAGTAAATGTTGGCCCGAACGCTGAATCACCTCAATTCCCCGTTGCTGTTTCGCAGTCAAACTGGGTTCTCGTTGTAGAATTTGAGCAAATCCTAAAATAGCATTGAGAGGTGTTCGTAATTCATGACTGGTATGAGCAATAAAAGCACTTTTAGCTTGATTTGCGGCTTCAGCGGCTTCTTTAGCTTGTTGAAGTTGTAAAGTTTGATTTTGAATTTGAGTAAATAAATCAACCTGAGAAATAGAAATCCCTAACTGAATAGCAGTTTGAGTCAGTAAACGAATTTCCCCTTCTTTCCACTGACGAGGATTATCATTTTGATAAACAGCCAGTAATCCCCATAGTTTTTCGGCTTTAAAAATAGGAGAAATACAAAACGCTTTCGCTTGAGATTGCTCGTATTTTTCGCGGTGACAATCACTAAAATTGGCTGACTCAATATTATGAATTGCGAAAGCCTCATGATTGTTAAATCGACCGCCTTTAGTTTCCTGCAAACAGGTATCTATCCAGCCATATTCTAATACATTTCCTAATACATGAGTCCAACCTACGGAAACTGATTCGGCAACAAATTGACCACTCCAGTCATCATTAAAACGATAGATAATTACGCGATCGCATTTTAATGTTTCTCGTAATTTTTCAATTGTCGCCTGGAAAATTTCGTCTAAATCGAGAGTTTGACGGATTTTTTCGACCACATTGAGAATGGTTCTTTCCCTTGCTGCACTTTCCCTTAATTCAGCTTCAGTTTCTTTTTGCTGGCTAATATCAGTCGAGATCCCACACAGGGCATAAACTTCCCCCCGATCATTCATTAGAGGGGCTTTAATCGAAATATAGGTGCGTAAACTACCATCAGCAGTAGTCGCCTGTTCTTCAAAGTTTAAAACAGATTGACTTGTTAACACTTGCCGATCGTTATTAAGCAAGATCTTAGCAACCTCTTCGGTAAAAATATCGCGATCGCTTTTACCTAAAATCTCTGCTTCAGTTAAATTGAATGAATCTAAATACTGTCTATTCACTAAAAGATAACGTCCTGAGCGATCTTTGATATAAATGACTGAAGAAGTTGTTTCTAAAATTGCTCTCAATCTGGCTTCTGATTTTTGTAAGGCTTGAGTGCGCTGTTCAACCCGTTCTTCTAACTCTTGATTTAGTTTTTTTAACTGAAACTGTGAGGCTTTTAGTTGTTTATTGACTACATAAATTTGTTGTTGAATGGTTTTAACTTCGTCAATATCAATAAATGTAATCACCACCCCATCTAAACGTCCATCTTCTAGTCGATAAGGATTAATTCGCATCAACAGATGGAAATCTTTTTTAATCAGTTTTACTTCTTTATCTACTATTCTTTGACTGTCAACCACCATCTTTAAGAGTTCAATTAGATTTTGACAATCGAGGTTGTGGGTAATATGTTCTAGGGGACGATCAATATCGGCTTCAACCAGGTTAATTGCCACGGTAGCTGCGGGAGTAAATTTACGAATTTTTAAATCCTTATCTAAGAAAACAACCCCAATTTCTGTACTGCGTAATAAATTATCGATGTCATTATTTAATTCAGTCAGTTCTTCAATTTTTGACTGATATTCTGCGTTGACGGTATAGAGTTCTTCGTTAACAGAATGCAATTCTTCATTGGTACTTTGTAACTCTTCGTTAGAAGCGGTTAATTCTTCATTAGTCGCCTGTTGTTCTTCGTTTGTGGTTTCTAATTCTTCAATCACAGCCTGAAGATTTTCTCGGGTTTGCTGAAGTTCATATTCTAGTTCCATAATTCTCTGAGACGCTTCTGCATCAGCTTCAAACCGTTCTCCTGAGGGTGGGTGAGTCACTTCTTCTTCTTGAATCACAATCGTAAAGAAATCATCTGCGAGTTTCTGACTCTCGTGATACGTGACTTCTAATTTGACATTCAGATTCTGTTGCGATTGATTTAATTTTATTCCTGTATAAGAGACGGTAGAATGCTCTCGTTTAGCACGGTGTAAAGCAGTGACAAGTGGTAGTTGTAAATCCGGAATAATCAGTTTTGTAATATCTGTTGTTGTTCTTCCTAATGGTAATTTTACAACTTCTAAAGCATCATTAAAAGTATGAAATAATTTGTATTCTCGGTCGATTAAAAAACAAGTGGCTTTATATTTCGCTAGAAACGTCGTAAACGCTTTGTCTAGCATGGGTTCAAGACGATTTTCTGGGGAATTTTTAGATAAGGTAAAAGGAAACAGTTGACGCGGATTCTTTTCAATTCTCGACCCAGGCATTGTCAATCTAATATCTCTGCGTTTTTGATAGATTTTCCCTTTCTTATTGAGGATCTTGAATTCCGGCTCAATCTGACCTAGGGTTTCTGCTTCTCCTAGAAATAAAATCCCTTTAGAAGATAAAGAAAAATGCAGATTTCGCAGCACTTGTTGTTGCAGTTCTGATTGTAAATAAATTAAGACATTGCGGCAGCTAATAAAATCTATCCGGGTAAAACCCGCATCTTTTGTTAAGTCGTGGTGAGCAAATAATAATTTTTCTCTGAGTTTCCGAATGACTTGTAAAGAATTGTCTTTCTTAATAAAATAACGTTCGATTCGCTCTGGATTAATATTGTTTTTAATGGTCTGGGGATAAATTCCCTGGGTGGCTTTTTCTAAAGCGACTTTATCAATGTCTGTGGCAAAGATTTTGAATCTAACGGGTTGATTATATTTAGCAACGGCTTCATCTAATAATATGGCTAAAGAATAGGCTTCTTCTCCTGTTGCACAAGCTGTTACCCAACAACGAATCTCTTCATGAGGAGCGGATTGCTGAATCAGTTTAGGAATAATATCAGTTTCAATAAAATCCCAAGAATCGCGATCGCGAAAGAATTGAGTCACACTAATGAGTAGATCATGACGGAGAATGGCTCGTTCTTCAGCAGAGGTTTCAAGTAAGTGAATAAAGTTCTCAATGTCACGGCAACCACTAATTAAATAACGACGATGAATTCGGCGCGACAAGGTACTTGTTTTGTAATGAGAAAAATCAGTGTGTTCGTGTTTGGCTAAAATCAGAGCAATCCGCTGAAGATTATTAGAATTGAGTGAGTCAATCTGATTTTTATCACTTTGATTGGGTGTCGTCGGTGACTTAACTAATTGATAAATAACTTGAGCTAATTCTTGGGGAGATAAAACCCGATCAACGACTCCGGTAGCGATCGCGGATCTTGGCATTCCGTCAAATTCAGCCGTCTCAGGGTCTTGAACCATGGCAAATCCCCCCGCTTCATTAATCGCCTTTAAACCATTGGTGCCGTCGCTACCTGTTCCAGATAAAATTACCCCAATACTTCGTTCTACATCGGTTTTTGCCAAAGATTCTAAAAAAATGTCGATGGGAAAATTCAATCCGTGGCGGTTTCTATCCTCTTGTTCTAATAGATGGAGATGACGATCTTCTAACACTAAATTTTTACCAGGCGGAATCAGATACACTGAATTCGGCTCTAACGCCATTCCTTCCGTTACCCGATAAATCGCCATCCGGGTGCGTCGAGCGAGCAGTTCCTTCATCAAACTTTTGAAGTCCGGTGAGAGATGTTGAATAACAACAAAAGCCGCCCCACTATCAGTCGGCATCTGCTCAAAAAATTCTTCTAACGCGCGAAGTCCCCCGGCAGAGGCCCCAATACCCACCACAAAGAATGTTTTTTCTTCGGCAGAGATGGAAGAAGTGACGTTAGATTCGTTTTGTGACGTACTCGACACCCTAAGCTAACGCTATAGGGGTCGCTTCTCTCGGATTCTTCCTAGAGCGTTTTATAGTGAGTTTCACGCCCAGACCCACTTTTTTAATCAAGATTGCACTATTTAAATCCCTATCCAACTCAGTTAAACAATTAGGACAACTATGCCATCTTTCCGATAATTCTTTAGGCACAACGTTGAGACAGGTTGAACAGAATTGAGATGTGTTTCTAGGATTGACTTTAACAACTTTCACACCAGCATTTTCAGCTTTGAATGATAGTATTTCAACAAATTGACCTAGACCTGCATCTGCAAAACTTTTATTCAATCCCGACTTGGCTGCTTGACCATTAGGCAAGTATTTCCCAGTTTTATCCTGCTTTGGCTTGCATCGCTTTGTCATGTTGCGAATCTTTAAATCTTCAATAAA
>CAYNXM010000035.1:0-17042 GCA_964401105.1 uncultured Lyngbya sp.
TATAACAATGTAAAATTCTACCCTTTTTCCGATAAAATTCTCTCAGCTTCTGCCCCGTCTGATGCGGCTCGTTTTTGAAGTGTCTGAGATAACTTTTGCCGGATTTCTAACCCTTGAGGTTGCAACAGATGGACTTTTCGATAAACCGCGATCGCACTATCCCAATTTTCCTTTTCCATAAAATAATCTCCGATTTCAACATAAGTTTTCACCTCAACAGGATGAGCTTGCAAAAATTCCGGTTTAATTCGTTCCAGGGCTTGATAACAGTGCCAAACTTCCCCCCAATTGCCTAGTTTAGAATAGGCGATCGCCTGATTCCAATAAGACCAGGTAAAATCCGGATTTAATTCTATCGAATGCTGATAACAGTCAACCGCTTCTGACCATCGTCCCAGGTTTAATAATGCATCGCCATAATAATGATAAGTTTCCCCAAAATTCGGCTGTAATTCTATAGCCTTTTTATAGACTGAAATCGCATTTTCCCAGTGCTGTTGTTGGGTGTAAACTTCTCCTAAACCCTGATAGAATTCAGCTGGTTGAGAATCTCGTTCAATCCCTTGTTGATAACTCTCAATTGCTTGATCCCATTGTTGTTTTTGAGTGAATACTTTTCCCAACTGTCCATAAGCCTTAGCAAAATCTGGGTTAAATTTCAACACCCGCTGATAACAAATTTCTGCCTGTTCTAACTTGCCAATTTCCTGTAACCGATCTCCCAGGGCGAAGTGTTCCTCTGGACTGACTAAGCTAGGTTCTAATGTTAATGCCTGAAACCGATTTTCTAATGCTTTTTCATCACTTCCTACTAAGGTCAATACATCCGCTAACTGTAAATAAACTTCTGCGTTACCGGGGTTAAAAGCAATAGCTTTTTCATAAGCAGCAATTGCCTGCCAAAACTCCCCTTGATTTTGTAAGGCTTGACCCAACCCAAGATATAATTCTGGATGAGTTGGTTGTAATTCTAAGGCTTTGTGATAGAGTTCTATATTATCCGGATCTTGTTGAATTGCTTGCCCATAGTGATATTGAGCTAACTCTAACTTAGATTTAACGCGCTGATGTAGAGCATAGTTTAATCTTTCCTGGGCTTGGGGTAAATCCGCTTGTAACTGCAACGCCTGACGATAAGCAACGACGGCTTGATCCCACTGTTGTTGACGAAACCGACTTTCTGCCAGATTATAGTAAGACCAAGGAGAATCTGCATTCAACTGCAATGCTTGCTCACAAGCGATCGCTGCTTGTTCCCACTGGTTCAACATTAGATAAGCTTTGCCTAAATTGTGATGAGACCAGCTAAAATCCGGATTCAGTTCAGTCGCTTTGCGATAAGCTACCACTGCCTCCGGCCATTGTTCTAACTGCAGTAGAGCATCTCCTAAATTATTGTAAGACCAACTTAATTGAGGCTGTCGTTCAATCGCCTTATAATAAGCACTGACTGCTTCCGGCCACCGTTGTAGCCGAGTCAGGGCATCGCCGAGATTGTGGTAAATTTGAGCAATTCCCGGCTGATACTGAATCGCAGTATTGTAGCAACGGATAGCATCCTGCCAGCGTTCTAGCTTACAGAGAACGTTACCTAACTCCAGATACAAAACCGCTGCTTTGGGTTGTTCCTGGATGGCTTGCTGATAGGCGGAAATTGCCCCACTCCAATTTTCTTGGTATATCGCAGATCGTGCAAGTTGATGAGACTGAGTAATACTCTGTTGTTGCTGGGCTGGGTTGCTGTGTTGCGTTAACTCTGCCAAAACTGCCCACTCCATAAAACTGAAACAACAGGCGATCGCTTAACCCGTCAAGCTTGACTTGGCTGCAAGCCGATCGCTGATTAAATTGGAAAAAATAGCCTATCTAGATATAACAGATTTATATAGCAATTGTGAAGTCTTTTACTGAACAATCCAGTGATTTTTTACAAAAGCTTTACAAAGTTACTGCTTTTCCCTTAATATTCTGATACCTGTTGCCGCACCCATTGGCGAAATGCCCGTAACGTAGCAGTTTCCCCCTCAATCAGACAAAAGAGAGATAAAGTGACTCGGGTTTCTGGCATGGGTTGCTGTAGAGTTGTCATTGGCAAATCAAAGTTGCAGATTCTAGTTGAGTCTATTTTAAGCTTTTTGTCTAAAGTAACGCGCAATTACCCAGATTATTGTATTCTATATCATTAAGACGGGTAGAAAGTTATTGTCATCATCACTAAAATCCTCAAAGTGTTCTGGGGATAGTGTATAACATGCTCTATAAACACTGGGGTATGTTACTGTAATATTAAGTGCAATTAATTATTTGAAGGATAGCTCTAAGATGAAAATCCTGTTGCTTGGCGCATCAAAAACAGGAACAACTGCAATTACTTATGCAATTCATGAATATTTCCCCGATCATGAAATTATCTTTGAACCGGCTTCACTGGATAAAATTAACTACGACAAGCCAAATTTTATTGCTAAGTATTTAAATATTAGAGATTTGAAGGCAATTACAAAATACTCAGCCGAATTTGAGCGAAAAATATTGATTATCAGGCATCCTTTGGATCGCTTAATTAGTTTATTGTTATATACACCTTTTAATACACCTGGTTTTTCTAGCGATCGCGTCGCCTTGAAATACTTAGAATTGCTCAAACAAAAAACAATTAATCCTGAACAAAATTCGACTTTGGAGATTATTAATTGTTTAAATAAAGTGAAAGGCGGAAATATTATTAGGGGGTTTAAATTACAGTATCAAGATATGGCACAAATTAGAGCATCAGATTCAGATTTTTTTCTTCTAAAATATGAAGATTTTATTGATAGAAACCTCAAGAATTTAGGTCAATATTTAGAGATTGAAATCCATGATATGGATGTAGAAGTTCCTCAGGAGTATCAGCGGGTGAATCGAACCAAAAGCTATGATGATTGGAAAAACTGGTTAACAGTCAGTGATTTAAAACAACTATCTCCTGACTTTGCTGAAATTTGTGATACTTTCCAATATGATCTGACTTTAGCTGAAGACTATCCCAAGTCAATTGATCCCGAAAAGTCATATCTGTATACAAAGGAAGTTATTAATGAATTTAGACGAAAAAACTTTTTGTCAGAAGTGAATGAAAATCATATTATAATTGAAGATGAAGGTCTATTGTTTGATCGAGCATTTGCTCATTGGAAGAGTGGAAAACTCTCTGAGGCGGAATCCTTGATCGAAGAAGGGATATCTTTAAATCCTAAAATTCCAGGTTTTTATATTCTTTTGGCTAAGATTATGATTAAAGGAGATCAACCCAGTGCAGCCTCTGCTGCTATTGCTAAAGCTTTAGAAATCAATCCTGAATTAGAAAAAGATCTTCCCAAAAAGTTTTTAAAACTCAACAAGTAAGCTTGTCCAGAATACAATCATGAAAAATACGATTATTCTTTTCGAGGGAAGAACAGGTAGCACTCATCTAGCCACTTTATTACATCAAAGTCCGAATATTTCTTTCTTAGGAGAAGAACCGGCTCTATTAAAGGAACAAGGTTGGACAGCTCAACAAGATTGGATATGTCAACTCTTCAATAATCCGCTAAATTTTGATGATCCTAGAGTTAAGAATTCAGCTAAAGTGATTGGATTTCGGATGAAATTAAGAGATGTTTTAGATCTGCAAGCATTTAAATATATTCTAGAAAAATATGATGTATCGATTATTTACATGAGAAGATTTAACTTAGTCAAACAAGCTATTTCTTCTATTAGAGCAATTGATTTATCCAAAGCAAAAGGTTACTATAATTTAGATCATAATAAACATCAAGAAGGTTTAGCTGCTTACACAATTCCTGTAAGACGATTTGATCAAACTTTGAAGTGGATTGAAGAAGTGGATTTGAAGCTCCAAGAATTTATTAAGACTTTAAGTCAACCCATCTGTGAAGTTTCTTATGAAGAGTTATTATCTAATCGTGAAGCCGTTTTAAAAAAAGTCATACAGTTTCTAGATGTGCCTCAATTTACTCCGAAAGAGGTGATTGCTAAGCATACAAGCGATGATTTGAGCGAGGTGATCTCTAACTTTGATGCACTTTTATCACACTATCAGGGTACAGCTTATGCAGAAATGTTGACCGAAGGTGCTTCTCAAAAAAGTTCTTTATAATACTTAGATTAAATCCTTTAATGAAGTGATTTATTCTTAAAATTAGCAATCAAATATTTTGAATCATGCTGAATAAAACCCTTAATAAAGCCGCTCAAAAATGGGATAAAGCCCACACAGCAAAAAAACGTAAGTGGCTACAACTTCGTCAATGCCGCAGTTATTTTAATCAAAAAATTGCAGAAGGTTCAAATTTTAATCGGGTGACAGAAGCTTATGCATGGCGACTGCAACAAGAACTTAAAAATAAAAGCTGTTTCCGAAAAGCTATCTCAATTGGTTGTGGAATGGGAAAGCCAGAAATGGAATTAGTTCAGCAGGGTATTGTTGAACAGTTTGATTTATTTGAAATTTCACCTGTAGCCATTGAAAAAGGAAAAGCGATTGCTAAAAAGTTAGGAGTTCAAAAACAAGTTAATTTTCACCAGGGTGATGTATTATCTTTGGATATAAAAGATAAATATGACTTAGTGTATTGGAAAAGTTCTTTGCATCATATGCTTAATGTTGATGCTGCCATTAACTTTTGTAAAAATATTATGGAAGTGGGTGGCGTATTCAGTGCCTTTGATTATGTTGGACCTAATCGTTTTCAGTATAGTGATATTAATCTTGAAATTATTAATAATATTCTAGCAGCTTTACCCGAAAAATATTTCCATCATTTTAAGAAGCCTGATGAATTGTTACCCCAAATAATGACTAAGCCTTCGGCTGAAAAATTGATGTCTCATGACCCAACAGAAGCCGCAGATAGTGAAAATATTCTTCCCGCTATTCAACGTTACTTTCCTAATGCGAATATTACTATTTTAGGCGGAGGCATTGCCAGATTAGTATTAGATTATATTGCTCATAATTTAAATGAAGAAGCAGAAGAAGACCAAACAATAATTAAATTTATCCTTTTAATTGATGACATGGCTGCAAAGTTTGGAATTTATCATAATGTGTTTATTATGGCAAACAAATAAACAGTAATTGAGATTATTAGAGGATTAAATCGGTGGTTGAGATTATTTCAGTGCATATTGGTAAGACTGCTGGGACTGCATTTCGCCATATTCTGCTAGAAATTTATGGTACAGATAAAGTCCTTGAACTTTATGATTCATCTAAAAAACAGTTACTCTTATCAAATCAAGATAAATTAACGAACATAACAGCAGTTCATGGTCATTTTAAAACCTCAATTTTTAGGCAAAGATTTCCCGATGCTAAGTGGATAGTGTGGCTGAGACATCCAATTTTCCGCTTAATTTCTCAATACTTTTATCAAAGTAGTAGGAATAAAAAGACTAAAAATTTAGAACTCGATCAAGTTTTAGAGCAAGATTTAGGCATCCTTGAATTTGCGAATATTTCTGAAAATAAAAATATAGAATCTTTGTATATAGATAGAATGAATTTAACAGAGTTTTACTTTGTTGGAATTCAGGAATTTTTTGATGAAGATATAGCTGAATTAAAACAGTTAATGGGATGGGATAAATTCAAGAGAAATAGCAGAAATAAAAATCCTCATCCTGAATATATTAGGCGTTTGGAAGCAATTTTAAATGACACAAAACTGATAAATAAATTAGCTATACTTAATAATAAAGATATGGAATTGTATCAAGAAGCATTAGAATTAAGAGCTGAGCGCCGTCAAGAATCGAAGTGGTTACAGCCGACTTTAGCCGATTGGAATCGATCTCAATTTATCCTCGGAGAAACACAGCAGAAACTTAAACAGACTCAAACAGAGTTAGAGCAATTAAGATATTGGCTAGAACAATCTCAGCCGAAAATAGAAGCGGTTGATGTGATTAAGTTTCCTGATAGTGAGGTGTCTGAGTTAATTTTGGCATGGGGAATGGCTTTACCAAAACCGAAGATAAAAATTGAGTCTGATTCCATCACAATCAGAGGTTGGGTTATTGCTAAAAAATCTCGTGCAACTGAAGTTCTCATTGTTTGTAATCAGCAAGTTCTTGCTCAGCTTCCTGTCAATCAACTTCGCCCAAAAGTTGCTAAAAAATACCCGAATATACCTGAAGCAAAGTACAGTGGTTTTGAAACAACAGTTGAGATTACTGGAATGTCACTCAGTGGTGAGTTGCTCATCCAAGTTATCCTTGAAGATCAGACAAATATTGATCTTGGAAAAATTCAACCCATTGAATTATCATCTATTTAGAATGTGTAATTAACTTGTTTCTTCTAATAGTGACATTACCGTTTCTGAAAAAGCGACTGGAGAACATTCAACTTGAATTCGGTTCAAAGCCGATGTTCTTAACTGTTGCCATAGTTGAGGATTTTGATATAACTTAACACATTCCCGAGCAAAAGCTTGAGTATCTTCTGCAATCAGTAAATCCGATTCATGTTGCCATCCCAGTTGTAACCCAATTAGGGGTGTCGTAACCACAGGCAAGCCATAAGCCGCTGCTTCATGAACTTTGTGAGGAATTCCAGCCGCAAACCGAGTCGGTGCTAAAAAAAGCCGCGCCTGGTTATAAAATTGGGTTAAATCTTCTACTCTTCCTAACATTTGAATAGCAGGATTATTTAAATTTAGTACTTGCTGCTTTAATTCATCTACAGTGTTATTTCCTACAATTAATAATTTTATCGTTTCTCCAAGTTGTTGTTGGATTTTGGGAAAAATTTCTTCACATAACCATAAAATAGAATCTGCATTAGGCGACTCTATTTCATAAACCGAACCCACAAATAAAATATGCTGACGTTGTTCAAAAGTATTAGGAGTGGGATGCACCGGTAAAGAGTGTCCTAAAATTGAAACTTTTTCATATCCATGAGTTATAAAACGCTGCTGTTCTTGAGGCGAAACTGAAATAATCTGATCGCAATTCTGAGCCAGTTCTAGTTCTTGTTTAATCTTTTCTGTCATTTCTTCTGGTGATAATAATTCTCCTTTGAGTCGCTGCTGTTCAAACTCTCGTAAACAGTAAAGTGCTTCTGCATCATAAATAATTTTAGCTTTTCCAAGTACATCCGCCTGAGACATCACATAATTAAGGTGTTCCATATTATGGGGACGACTAACCCAAATGAAATCATAATATCCAGGACGTTCTTTTAAAAAATATTCCAGTTGCAGTAACCCATATCCTCGTGTAACTTCAACGGTTTGAGGAATATCTGAGTAAACATTGATCCACTCTTCTTGATAGGATAAATCAGTTGGGTATAAGGTCACTAAGTATCCTAAATTCTCAATAATTGAAAGAATTTTATGACTACGAGTATAGCCAGAACCGAGATAGGGATGAGGCACTCTGTCATCAATCATTAAAAGTCTCTGCTGTTGTTTTCGAGGCGAATTACAAGCGAATAAAATATTTTTTAGATCGGGTGGATATTGCTGTTTAAACCAATCTTGATGTTTCTGAATGAGTCGTTGCTGATTTCGCTCCATTAAAGCAATTGCATGGTCACTGGAGCTTTTATTACTAGAACTCGCAAATTCATAATGAAGTACCGCAATATTGGGATCATAAATAATCTGTTTGCCTAACTGTTGTAAGCGAACACAATAGTCTGTTTCTTCGTAATAAGCCGGTTGATAATCTTCATCAAATCCCCCTAGTTCTAAAAACAAATGTCGTGGAGTGAGGAGGAATGCACCAGAACAATAATCAACAGCACGACGATACATATATTGAGGAGAATTAGGAGAATCTCCCCGACCATATCCTAAACAAGAACCATCCTGCCAAATAATACTACCTGCTTCTTGTAAGCTACCATCTGGGAGAATTATTTTTCCTCCGACTGCACCAATATCTTCAGAAGATTGAATGGTTTCTATGGCAACATTTAAACTATCTCCTAAAAGCTGAGCATCGTTGTTTAAAAATAGTAAATATTCCCCTTTAGCAATTTGACTGGCTTGATTACAAGCGAGCAGAAAATGTAAATTTTCTGAATTGAGTATGATTTTTGCCCCTTGAAGCCGTTGCAATAATTCTCTAGTTTTATCGGTAGAATTATTATCAACAATCACTACTTCTACAGATTTTAAATTATTTCTCAGAATCGAGTATAAACAACTGAGAGTCAGTTCAGCTCGATTATACAACACCAAAATAATACTAATTTTAGGCTGTTCTATCTCTGGAAAATAAAGCTGTGAACAAGTACTTAAAAAGTTATCTAATACAACTTGATTCAAGATATCCAGAGCTTGTTTGGCATGATCGAGTTTTGTTCCATATCCTAAAAAATCTTCGGATTGATAGGGTTCAGGATTCCACTCAACTCCTGGACGTTGTCTGAGTTTTTCTAGCTGATAAATAGCCTCTTCAAGATCGGGCTGAATTTGTAGCGATCGCTGATAAGCTACAATAGCTTGATCCAATTGACCTTTTTTGGCTAAAACTTTTCCTAAACCTAAATAAATTTCAGCATTATTGGGATCTAATTCTAAAACTTGATAATAATGTTGAATTTCATCAGGTTCTTTTTGAATTTGCTGCTGATAATTTTCTAATAAATTGACTTGATCCGCTTGAATTTGCTGTTTTAAAGATTCTGCTAATTTAGAATGAATTTGAGGTAAATTAGAGTCGAGAGCAATGGCTTTTTGATACGCTTGATGGGCTTCAATCCAATGCTGCTGTTGACTCAGAGCCTCTCCCAAGTTATAATAAGACCAAGCAAAATTGGGATCGCGTTGAATCGCCTGTTGATAAGCTGCGATCGCGCTCTGCCACTGCTGCTGTTGAAAGTTGGCATCCCCTAAATTGTGGTAAGATAATGCAAAGTCTGGGTTTAACTCAATGGCTTGCTGATAAGCCGTTGCTGCTTCTTGCCAACGTCCTAACAGCAGTAGTTGATCTCCTAAATTATTATGAGACCAAGAAAATTTAGGGTTTAACTGAATTGCCTGACGATAGGCTGTAACAGCCTCTTCACAGCGGTTTAGTTTTGAAAAAGCATCTCCCAAGTTATGGTAAGCCTGAGGGGTTTGTGGCTGAGCCTCAATCACTTTTTGATAGCAACCGATCGCCTCTAACCATTGCTCTAAATGTAGGAAAATATTACCTAACTCTAGATAGGCTTCACCCCAGTCTGGCTGCTGTTTTAAGAGATTTTGGTAGTGGGCGATCGCGCCTTCCCACTGTTGTTGTTGAACCAGAGTTCTAGCAATGTTTAGCTGAGACTGAGCTGAAGTCAATGTTAGAGGTTGAATAGATAGACTGTTATCTTTTTTATAATACCTTGCTATTCTATATTTTCATAGGGATAGCTCCCATAAAAAATAAGCTCCCAAAGCTAACCCCTCTCCAATCAAGAATGAAACTAGCTTAGCTGGGAGCAATATTAAAGATTAACGTTACTTAGTAGTTAGAATCCACTGAATGTCTATTTTTGATTACTTATACTATCCTTGGCTCACTTCTTCTACGGCTTCACCTTTCGCCTTCGCCTGTGTGAATTTAACCACTTGCTTCGCCGGAATTTCTACTGTTTCACCAGTTTCTGGATTAGTTTTCGTTTTGGCAGCTCGTTCTTGAGTGACAAATCTTCCTAATCCAGGGATACTAACTTTTTCGCCAGCAGTAATTTCTTCAGAAACAATTTCAAAAACTTTATCCACAACGGCTTTAACCTTCCCTTTGGGAACATCAACTTCTGCAGTAATGCGTTGGATTAGTTCTTGCTTTTTCATGATGGCAATTTCCTTGTAGTTAGTCTTCAGTTCTAGGTTATGATGGATTTAACCCGATATTTGCCAATAATCATTGTATAACCCATAGACCCTAAGAAACCTGAAGTTTGGGTTGAATTAAATTTAATGTAACACATTTTTGTCTATGCAACAAGTCTATAGACACAATCCAACTGCTACTTCCTTAATTCATTATCATTTTCTTTGGATGGTGAGGCGGCAACGTCAGGCACTACGGGGTATGGCGGCTATTCGGTTAAGAGAATTAATTCATGAGATTTGTGAAACTCTCGAGGTAGAAGTTTCGACTTTAGAGATCTATCCCAATTCGGTCTATCTTCTGGTGAATTGTCCTCCTACCCTTGCCCCCCATCAAATTGTCCATCGCATTAAAGGATACACAGCCCGTCATCTCCGTCGGGAATTTAAGCAACTTCAAACCTTGCCCTCGATGTGGACACGCTCCTATTTTGTCTCAACCGCTGAGACAGTTTCCTCAGAAACGATTGAACAGTATATGATCACTCAAAAGAAAAAGGGATAGGATTGCTATTCGTTATTGTAATCACAAAGTCACTGCTTGCCTAACTGTTTGGCTCGTTGATAGACTGCGTTTGCCGCCTCAGCTTGTCCTTGCTGTTGCAAGAGATGACCTAATTTTTGATAGGCGGGTAAATGTTGGGGAGTCAGTTGAATCACTTGTTTATAAGCAGCGATCGCTTTTTCAACCTGGCTATGTTTTGCCCATAAATCTCCCAATTTTTCCCAGACTGCATTCTGGTGAGGATTTTGTTTGACGGCAGCTTGATAACAAGCAATGGCTTTATTCCACTGTTGCTGCTGGACAAACAACTCACCCATGGAAACTTTGACATCCACATCTAGGGGCTGAAGCGCCATTGCATTGCCGTAAGCTTGTAAAGCCTGGGGTATTTGCCCTTGTGCTTGTAATACTTTACCGAGTAACTTATACGCTTCAACTTGTTTAGGATTTTGGGCTAATACCTGACGACAGGCGGCAATACATTCTTGCCAATGTCCGGTATTTAAATCCACCTGGGCTTGGCGTAAAATTGAATCTGGACTAGAAGTAGAAGTAGAAGTAGAAGTAGAAGTGGCAGCCTCTGTTTTACTCGGAAAAGGAACGACTTTTCTATCTAGGGTTTCCTCTGGGGTCGCAGTGGGCTGTAAAACCGGTGAAACCGAACTAGGCGGTTGAGAAGCCGCGATTAATTTTTGAGGTAATGGGGGCAGTTGGGGGACTTCTGATAAGACTTGTTGGTGAGAGGTATCCGGGTTTAAACTGGGGAATTCCTCGGGTTTGGTCCAAGCCAGGATCGTTGCCCATTTCATCCGATCTAATAGTCCGAGCAACCATTTACCTTTTCTCGTGAAACTGGGAACATGAACCAATAACATCGCCATTTCCCCGTCTTCAGGCATCTCTAAGGAAGGAGTGGCGGGCAATGGCTGATCCGCTGAAGGCTGGCTATTAGCGACAATTTCGTAAGCTTGGCGGTAGTGAATGATAGCCTTATCTAATTCACCGGCTTGTTGAAACCCTTCTGCTAGGCGTTGATGGGCGATCGCTTGCCCTGGATCTCGGACTAAAATTTGTTGATAACATCCCATCGCCGGGGTCCATTCTTCCCGTTTCCAGAAGGCTTCTGCTAAGGCTTGATAGTCTTGTAAGCTGCCGGTTTCCGGTTCTAAATGCAGTGCTTCATACAGACTCATCTGAGCCGCTTCTACTTTTCCTTGGGCAAGGTAGGCCTTCGAGAGTTGACGATAAGCAGCGGCAGTCGGTTGCTGTTGCAGGGCGGTTTGATATTGAGTCACAGCCGCTTGCCATTGTTGCTGTTGACTATAGAGGTTGCCCAACTCAATATAAGCTTCTGGATCTTTGGGTTGTAGGGCGATCGCCTGTTGATAAAATTGATGAGCGCGGGTATGATCCGCCATTGCGCTTAAGGCTTTGCCCCAGAGAAGATAAGCCGCCGCCGCTTTCGGTTGCCACTGTACCACCTGACGACAGGCATGAATACATAAATCATACCGTTGTTTTTGATAATAACTTTCGGCTTCGCTTAAGCGCCCCATGACATCAAATTGAGGTGTTGCCTTCACTAAGGTCTCAGAGGGGGTCTCTTCAGTCGGTTGAGAGGGGGTGGGAGTTGGGGCGGGAAGTTGTTGAGCTAGGGTGGGTTTAGACTTGGCTGTAGCTGTGGCTGCGGTTAAGTTTTGGGCTGCCAGTAACAGTTCGGGCTTGAGGCGTACCGCTTGATTATAGCAACTGAGGGCCTCTTCTAAATCTCCCATTGCCATGTAAGCTTTGCCTAAACTATTGTAAGATGCAAAAGACTCCGGCTTCAGTTCAATCGCGCGGCGATAGTGAGCCATGGCATCTTCCCATTGTTTCTGGGTACTGAGAAGTTCCCCTAAGTTATGATGGGCTTCGGGATGCTCAGGGTTGAGATCAAGCGTCCGACAGTAACAGTTTTGGGCTTGCTCCCGTTTGCCTTGTTGCAATAGAGTATTACCCAAAGCATGGTATTCATCTGCACCGCCTAATTCCGGTTCGATTTGAAACGCTTGATAGAAACAGTCAGCGGCTTTCTCCGGCTGTCCCGTCCGTTTCCAGACTCGCCCCAAGTTTTGATAAGCAATGGCTAAATCCGGTTGTAATTGTATTGCTTTTTGATAGCAAGCGATCGCATTCTTCCACTGTTTCAGCAAAGCATAACAGCTTCCGAGGTTATTGTAAGCGGTAATATTTCCCGGTTGCAGAGCGATCGCCGCTTTGTAGCTCTCAATGGCTTGTGGCGTTTGTCCCATACCCTGCAAGGCTTTTCCCAACAGGACATGAGTCTCAACCGCTTGCTCTGGGCTCGGGTTAGCATTCAAAATTTCCTCAGCTAGTCTCGCTGTGGATTCATATTGCTGATTTTGATAATATTGATCGGCTTGGCTCAGCTGGGTTGCGATATCGAGTTGAAGGCTTTCTGTTGGAGTGGGGAGGGCTTCGGGTTGAGGTTGAGGTTGCTCAAGATCGATTGCTTTTTCTAAGATCTCGCTGGCTGCCGGGTTCACAACTGAAGACTCTTGAGGCAATGTCTCTACTGTAACAATATCCTCTTGCTCTATCTCCTCTGTGGGTTGAGAGGGTAAGATTGCCCTGGGTTGAACAGTTAGAGGCTGTCGGCGTTCTTGGGCCTGACGCAAACCTACAAGTGCTGCTTCTAACGTATTATCCTGTTGTAGGGCTTGTTCAAAACAGAAAATGGCTTTGGTTATTTGACCTTGTTGTAGCAGTTTTTCACCCAGTTTGCAATGGTCTGTTGCGGTGACACTTTCGGGTTCTAAACGATACACTTCATACCAACAATCTGCCGCTTCTACTGATTGATTGATCTTTTCCCAAACCCGCGCTAAGTTACGGTAAATTTCCGCTGAATCCGGTTGATAAGCAATCCCATTTTGATAACAAAAAATAGCTTTTTGCCATTGCTTCTGAACGGCATATAAACTGCCTAAATTGGTATGGGCTTCGGCAAAATTAGGCTGTAATCTAATTGCTTGACTATAGCTTTTTCGGGATTCTTCCCATTGCTTTTGCAGGCGGAATACATCCCCTAAAAACTTGTATGCTGGGGCAAATTCTGGCTGTTTTTGTAAGGCTTCGACACAGAGTTTGTAAGCCGCTTCAATATTGCCTTGTTTGAGATAGGCTTTGGCTTGGTTGCTAAAGGTTGTATCTGCGAATTCGGGAAGTTTTGAGGATGCCATGACCATAGCTTGACTTTGGGAGCGCTCCAGGGTGAGATCGGCATTATGGTGATTTAATGATGATTTAATATTATCAGACAACTCTAACCTTTGCAAGGCTTTCTTCAAGGTTGCTACAGAAACGAAAATGTCCTCTGTTAACGGATTTTGATACATTAAACTCCGCAACGCAGAACAGTCAAATGCTTCTCCCAGAATATAGTAGAATTCCAACCCTAACTGAATGGCAATTGTCCAGTAATAAAACCGCAGATAATGAGGGGAAATCAGTTCAATTACCTGAGTCTCTGGCCGACAAAACATCAAGTTCGTTAATCCAGCGCCATGAGGTGCAATAATCACTTTAGCATGGGCAAACAATGCCGCTTGTTGTTCGACTGAAATCGTTTCCAGTTCAACGGTTTCAAATCCATACTGCTTTAAGCATTCAATCACCTCTGACTCATTAAAAATGCGGCGATACTGGGCTTTTTTACGAGTAATATAAATTCGTTCCGGGTAATCAACATCCGGGGCATGAATTGCTGTGGCAAACAGTTGACGCTGAAACTCAATAATCCAGGGGGAAACCCACCCCACCGTCGAGGCAAAAGCTGGAACAATTAACTCTTCGGCTTGTAAATGAGATTGTTGGTCACTTTCAATAATTTTAGATAAGGGAATTCCCAACTTTTCTAAAGTTTCCCGCTGAAACGGACGCTGAATACTATTAACAACAAATCCATCTATTTCTGCTAAATCAATTCCTTGCTGTTTTAAGATTTCCAGCCGGGGTAAAACATCTACCATCCAATGAAAATAAACATTACCCGAAAGCCCCGATAAAATAGCTATTTTTCCCTCTAAATACTTTAAAGGGGGAAACTCATCTAAGAAAAAGACTTGATGTTGACTAAAATCCGGATTTTGACAGTTTGGTAAGGGGGCGGGATAAAATCGAGAAAAAGAGGTATCCAGTTGATGATTTGGGTGAATCGTTGCGATCGCATTACACACATTCCACCAATTTTTTCGGGGTGCAATCCAAGTGCGTCCTTGGGGAATAATGGCGACTTTATTCGGCGGATTTTGTTCTAAATAGGGTGGTTTTTGAGTACAGCGATAAATTCCATCCCCTAAATTAATGGGTTCAAAATTACCAAATAATCGATTTAAACAAGGCTGACATTCCAATCCGGCACAAGGAGGGAAATTAGAGTTAGTAATCGGTGCATCTGCTGGTAATTGAACGGAGTTTTGAGTTAACTTACCTGCTTTTTCTTTTAATTGTTGTTGCTGTTGAATTGTTGTTTCAAGCTGTTGTTGAAGTTCAACTGAATCCGGCTGAATGGATAACCCTTGACGATAGGTTGTAATTGCGGCACTCAGTTGTGCTTGTTTGGCAAAACAACGGCCTAAATGTAAATAAGGTTGTAACCAATTGGGCTTAATTTCAATCGCTTTTTGATAATAGGTTTCGGCTTGGCCATAATTACGATATTCAATTAAAGCATTGCCTAAATAAAAGTAAGTTAGGGCTAAATTTTTATAAACGTCTGGACTATTAATATCTTGTAATAAAGCTTGTAAAAAATGACCACAAGCAATCCGAGAACGGTTGAGTTCATCCGTATCTTCAATCACATCTAACCATTGAATATAAGCCTCTACAAACTCCGGTTGTTGTGCAATCACCTGACGGAATTGTTGCAAGGCTTCCGGGATTTGATTTTGTTCTAGCAGAGACCACCCATAATGGCTACGAACCCTAATTGAGTCTGGTTTTTGTTCTAGAACTTGTTGAAAATAACGAATGGCGACTGTATGTAATCCTTGTCTTTGGAAGGCGGTGCCTAAGTTAATTTTGGCATCTATTAAATCAGGGTCAAATTCAACTGCTTGCAAATAATAATCAATCGCTTGATCTAATTTTCCTTGAGTAAACAAGGCATAAGCTAAATTATTATAAAGAACGGCATCTTCAGGAAAACGTTTAATCCCACTTCTCAACAATTCAATGGCGCTATCAAACTGTCCTTGTCTCGTTAGAAGACAACCTAAATTACTGTAGAGATTCGGTTCGTTAGGATTCAGTTGAATTGCCTGTTGGTAACAGTTAACTGCCTCTTGCAGTTGTCCCTGCTTTTGTAGAATAACTCCTAAACGATAGTAAGCTTGAGTATAATCGGGTTTGGATGTTATCGCTCGACGATAACACTGAATCGCTGCGGTTAAATCATCAAGTTTTTCTAGAACAACACCCAGGCGATAATGAACTTCTGGCCAATCAGGATGCAGCAGTAAAGCTTGCTGATAATATTGGGCTGCTTCTCGCCATTTTTCTTGACGCTGATAAGATAAAGCTACTCGAGCTAAGTCGGTTGCAGATTGCTGGGGTTGAGGGGTGTCAAGACTGACCATAATTAACCCGGATGGCTCGCTTTAATATTCTATATCGTTCAAGGATTTCTTTATGCCCCATCTTTTGAGATATATAAGGACGCAACTTCCGGAATAGACACTTTCCGAATATTCAACTGATGTTATGCTGCGTCCCTATAATTGAGAGTCGATCACACCTAAATTCAACTGCGTGCGAAAGTCATTACAAAGTTAGCACTTTACATGAAAGTGAAATCACCTTCATCTAGATCTAAGCCTGGATCTAAGATAGCAACATCCTCACCATCGATGCTCAGAGATCCAGTTGCGGCATCATAAACCACATCAACTGCATCTGGGTCAATGCCTTTAAATACAATCTGGTCTTCATCAACATTGAAGCCAACAATAGTATCAACACCATCGCCAGGAGTTGCACCAAAGATATTGACATCATCACCATTGGCATCTTGAGCACCGAAATTACCGAATACAAAGGTATCGGCACCTTTGCCACCTTCGAGGGTATCATCACCGAAGCCACCGATGATGGTATCATTTCCACTGCCACCGACGACTAAGTCATTGCCGATACCGCCATAGAGGAGGTCATTGCCTAAACCGCCATCAAGGACATCATCGCCTTTGCCACCTAAGCCGAGGTCATTCCCTTCGCCGAGGGCAATAGAGTCATTACCTTCGCCGCCATCAATCGAATCGTCGCCCGCGCCAGCCGTGACTTGGTCATCACCCATGCCAGCAAGAACGCAATCATCACCACCTAATGTAAAAATCAGGTCGCTACCTTCGGAACCGAGGTATACATCATCAGAATCTGCTGTAAAATCAGAGCTAATAATCTGACCGCCATCATCAGAAGCTGTGTTATCTGTCTGGAAAAAAGGAGTATCTAGGGGGCGAATAAGAATTGTTGACATGAGAGTGCCTAACTACTAAGGATGAACATTAACTAACGCACACATACAGGACAAATACATTCTGGATTGGTGAGTAATTTCAGCTTTGCTAGAGGATGAACTTCTAACGTTTCTGTACTCAATT
>CAYNXM010000036.1:0-22924 GCA_964401105.1 uncultured Lyngbya sp.
GCAGCTATAAATTTAAAGTCTTTGGCGGCGAGCTTCGTCGTTTCAGCTTGTGGAGTAGTGAGTGCCGACACTGCTACAATGAAGCAAGAAAATAACTCTAAATTTACCCATGAGTAGGTTTAGGTAAGTTTATTAGAGCGGGTGAGTAATTAGGATCTCAAATCTAGAGTTGAGCACCAAAGCATTAAGTCTTTTGTCGCAATACCAATATTGTTGGATTATTTTGGCAAAATAATGTAATAGAGGCTACAAATTCGGGAGAAAAGAAGATGGAAGTCGAAGAACTGGCGCTGCGTTACGAAGCCGGAGAACGGAATTTTCGAGATATTGATTTATTTCGAGCCGAACTCAGTAATATTAACTTAAGCGGTGCTAACTTATTTCGTGCCAACCTATTTCGGGCAAATTTGTTTAGAGGTAACTTACTCGGCACTAACCTGTATAATGCGGATTTAATTGGTGCTATTCTATATTGTGCTAACCTGAGTGGAGCTAACCTCAGTGGGGCTGATTTAACCCGAGCTGATCTACGGGGTGCAGACTTAAGCGGTGCAGACTTAAGTGGGGTAGACTTGAGTGGGGCGGACTTAACCGGAGCAAATCTGAGTTATGTTGATCTCGGTCGCGCCAACCTATTGCGGGCTGAATGCATCGAAACAAACTTCACTCACGCCAACCTAACCAGTGCTAATCTGAAGTTGATTAACTTAACAGGGGCAACCGTTCAAGCAGCGATGTTGCGAAAAGTTAAAGGATTAATCCCTGAAAAAATCAGCCAACTGCAACAGCAAGGCGCTATTGTAGAAGCAGTACAGCCCTCGCGGACTATTGTGGGAGTGTAAGCCAACTGTTTCAGCTTAGTCAACCAGAGAAATACTGTTTTAGCATTAATCAACCGTTGCACGAAACTGTAGAAAATTGATTCTACTTTAACCACTGCAAAGAAATTAGAGTTAGCTTCGGTGCTTCAACCAAAACTGTCGGCAGCACTTTGTCCACAGGCTTAAATTCGGGCGCAACTCGCCAAGTGGCTGAAAAATCTTTAATTGGGAGTTGATAACTTTGCTACTCATTCCACTCTCTTGGTGCGCGTTCCTTAGGCGATTACGAATCGCCAGGGTCGCACCGCTATTTTCGGAAAAATTTAAAGCTGATGGATTTTCTCAGCTACCTTTTTATAGGCTTCCCACTCTAAGAGTTTTGTCTGGGATATCAAGCCCAGCAATGATGAAGCTTGGTTTTTGCTTTCTACTATTTTAACCGTTCGCGATACACGCGATCGCGTGTGCAGTAGCACGTATTTTCTACAGTTTTGAGTCAACAGCCGTTAACCCTCCAAACCATAACATAATTTGAAAATATTGATAGCCTAATGTAGGGTGCGTCATTGGCGTACCCTTCTATATTGATAATCAGTTTTGAGAGATGATTACTCTACCGATTCACGAAACCTTTCAACAAACCATTCAAGGGGAAGGATATTGGGCAGGAACGCCAGTAGATTTTATTCGGTTGGCGGGTTGTCCGGTACAATGTCCTTGGTGTGATACTGGATATGCGGATGGGGGTGTCGGTTTACCCCGTGGGTTGCGTACCGCTTCAACACTGATTGCAGAATTACGGTCTCCGCGAGTGGTGATTTCCGGGGGAGAACCGCTGATGTATCCACAACTGCCGGAATTCGTTACAATGATAGAAGCAACTGGGCGGCAGGTCTCGATTGAAACCTCAGGAGCTTTCTGGCAACCCCTCCCAGATAACTCTTGGGTGACCCTAAGTCCAAAAGCACACGTCAGTCCTCAATACCCTGTGGTTGAAACACTGTGGCAGCGTGCTAATGAAATTAAGTTAGTGATTGCAACGGGTTCAGAATTAGAGTTTTATCAAAACGATTTACCCCCTCAAACCTCAATTCCTATTTTCTTACAACCCGAATGGACACAAATTAATCAAACTTTGCCATTAGTTTTAAAATTACTTCAACAATATCCTCATTATCGTCTTTCTCTCCAGTTGCATAAATATGTCGGAGTTCCTTAGTTCAAATGAAATCAGCACGTTCACATTACCCTGTCAATTTTCAACAAACTTCTACTCCTGCTTATCGTAATATTTTACCGAATCAAGCATCAGCCCAATCTCAACCAATTACTTTTTTATATACAATTAAAACGACTCTCCATCGCCAACATTTTAATCCGCCTATTTGGCATAATCCCCATTTTCATGACTTTGAAATTACCTTAGAATTAGAGGCAATTTGCTATCCAGGAGACCTGTATGGTTTAGATATGGTAGAAGTAGAAAATCAACTAAAAAATTGGGCGGAAATCTTACCCGATCTGATTAACGATCATCCTTTATGTCCTCACGGAACCACAGAGGAAATGTGTGTTTATTTTGCTCAAATCCCCCTAGATTCTCAGATTAAAATTCTGCAAGTGAGTGTCTCAGAAACCCCTAACCGCGTTACCACTTTGCCACTGCATTCCTCCATGGTTTTAGAACAAGCAAAATCTGCAAAAAATAACAAATAAAAAATCAATAATTTATCGCAATTTTTGTTATAATAAATCATCAACTTTTAGCTGTGCTGCCATAACTCCCGATGTCTCTGCCTATTGTTGCCATTGTTGGCCGTCCTAATGTGGGAAAATCCACCTTCGTTAACCGTTTAGCGGAAAATAAAGAAGCAATCGTTCATGATGAACCCGGAATCACCCGCGATCGCACTTATCGTCCAGCATACTGGCAAGATCGAGAGTTTGTGGTAGTTGATACTGGGGGATTAATTTTTGATGATGATACTGAGTTTTTACCCCTGATTCGGGAACAGGTAATGGCAGCATTGACAGAAGCAACTGTTGCAATTTTTGTGGTGGATGGACAGCAGGGAGTCACAGGGGGAGATGAAGCGGTCGCCAATTGGTTGCGATCTCAATCGGTTCCCGTTCTTTTAGCAGTAAATAAATGTGAATCTCCGACTCAAGGCATCATTCAAGCCGCACAATTTTGGGAATTAGGGTTAGGAAATCCCTTTCCCATCTCTTCAATTCATGGTAGCGGAACTGGGGATTTACTCGATGAACTGATTCAATTTTTACCCCCAGTTGAAACAATAGAAGAAACCGCCGAAACTCGCGTGGCAATTGTGGGTCGTCCTAATGTAGGAAAATCAAGTTTATTGAATGCATTTCTGGGGGAAACTAGAGCCATTGTTAGCCCCATTTCCGGCACGACACGGGATGCGATTGATACAGTTGTAGAACGCAATGATAAGACTTATCGGTTAATCGATACAGCGGGAATTCGTCGCAAGAAAAATGTAGAATATGGTGCTGAATTTTTTGGGATTAATCGTGCTTTTAAAGCCATTCGACGAGCCGATGTTGTGTTACTGGTGATTGATGCTTTAGATGGGGTAACGGAACAAGATTTAAAACTCGCAGATCGGGTGAGAGAAGAAGGACGCGCCTGTGTAATTGTGGTGAATAAATGGGATGCAGTGGAAAAGGATACTTACACAATTTTAAGCTATGATAAAGAAGTTCGATCTCGACTCTATTTTATAGATTGGGCAGACACTATTTTTGTTAGTGCCTTAACCGGAAAACGGGTAGAAAAAATTCTGGATTTAGTCGATATTGCCGCAGCAGAACATCAACGCCGAGTCTCAACAGCCGTGATTAATGAAGTAATTGAAGAATCCGTGAGTTGGCATAGTCCCCCCACCAGTCGTCAAGGCAAACAAGGCAAAATTTATTACGGCACTCAGGTAAGTAGTCAACCCCCAACAATTATTTTATTTGTCAATGATCCCAAGCGATTGGGTGAGAATTATCGCCGTTATATTGAACGACAATTTCGTCAGCAACTCGGCTTCAAAGGTACACCTTTACGATTAATTTGGCGAGGCAAAAGTTTACGAGAAGCAGAACGAAATTCTAGTAATCGGGCAACTCGGGTTTAAACTTAATGAAGAATTGATCGTGATCGGCGGAAAATAGAGAGACTGAAGTAGGCAGTAGTAAGGGGAGGGGTGAGCAGAGAAAAAATAACAATTAAGACTCACTCCTTATAGCCTAATAATGATAAACAATAAATGATAAATAACGAATGGATTTATTGCGATCGCTACCTATAGGCTTATACTTAGAGCAACCGATCACATGGCTACATCGCCTGGACGCTCGGGTTAAGTTCTTGTGGTTAATGAGCTTTTTAATTACACCGTTACTCTCGAATGCAATATGGCGGCTATCTTTAGTAATTCTATTAATTTTAATTACTTTAACAGCTCAAATTCCGCTGCGGGTTTGGCAGAAACAAATGGGATGGCTATTGATGTTTTGTAGCCTGATGTTCGTCATTGCTTGTTTATTACCCGATGGACTGACAGTAGAACATCAACCCCGTCTTCCGAGCAATGAAATTACCTTTGTTCAACCTTCACCGCAATTATCTAAGCCAGCAAAAGCTCAACCTTGGGAACAATTTAAGCAATTACTCACTGGCTCTACTCAAGCCACACTGCCCCAACCCACTGATTATCGTTATGTCCTGTTTCAGCAAGGCCCATTAACCATTACTCGTCGTTCTTTTGACTTGGGAATTCGCATCAGTGCCCTATTATTCACTTTAGTTTATAGTACGAATTTATACTTATTGACAACGGCTTCAGAAGAAATTACAGTAGCCATTGAAAACTTGATGGAGCCATTGCGACGGTTCAATATACCCATTACTGAAATTGCTTTAACCTTAACACTTTCTTTACGTTTTTTCCCATTAGTTCTAGAGGAAATCCAAAATTTAATTCGCTCAGTCCGGACTCGAGCCATTAATTGGAAAAAGTTAGGGTTTCGGCGAGCCACTCAAATCTGGTTAATCGTTGCAGAACGCTTATTAGAAAACCTGTTACTGCGAGCAGAACAAATCGCTAGTGCCATGAATGTGCGGGGATTTACTCACCCCAATCAACATCGTGTGGAGTGGCATCAGCTTCAGCTTCGTAGCACAGATGGGTTCGCACTAGCCGGTTTAGCAGTTCTCTGGATCATGCGTATTTTCTGGGGAATGGACTCATAAGCTTGCCAAACATTCTGTAACTTATAATACTTTTTAACATAGAATTGAGTGACTCATTATCAGTGAAATGGAACCGACTATATTTTTTGATATTGATAGTGGATGCGATCGGCTTTATAATTGAAAGACTGAAGCAGTTAAGCTAATTATTCTCTCTTCAATGTATTAAGTGTGACAACTTAGAACAAAGTTGGATAGAGAAAATTATTATTGAAGAGAAAAAGCTTCAAAAAGTTAGATCCCAGACCGCTGCCACCCGATTCCACAAATCAAGTATCGATCGCTTAATATTAGGTTGAATGACCACAGAAACTTACATGAATCATCCCAACTTTGGCTTACTCTTTAAAGTTTGCCCAGTTGAGGACAGCCAAGAACTCTTTACGACCCTTTATGCTCAGCGACTCTTTTTTCTGGTGACCCATAACACCAATGGCTTAAAATTTGAGCCGTTAAGTCGTTCTGATGCTCGGTTAATGGTAGAAATCCGACTCAAAATGCTGCGTCGAACTGGTAAACTGGAAGAGCATAAAAAATTACAGACAATTCATCAACAAACCTTCCAATAGACTGAATTGAATGACAGATTCAATTACACAACAAATTACCCAAATTCGCCCAACGTTGCCCCCAGAAGTTCGTTTAATTGCAGTCACAAAAACTATTCCCGTTGAAGCCATACGAGTGGCTTATCAGGCGGGAATTCGTGATTTTGGCGAAAATCGTGTTCAAGAAGCAAGAGAAAAACAAACCCAACTGCAAGATTTAACAGATGTGCGGTGGCACTTAATTGGTCATTTACAAAGTAATAAAGCAGTTAAAGCAGTCGAACAGTTTGACTGGATTCATTCGGTTGATAGCCTCAAACTGGCTCATCGCCTAGATCGACTGGCACAAGAAAAACAGCGATCGCCTCAAGTTTGTCTACAAGTTAAAATTTTACCCGATCCTGATAAATTTGGTTGGAGTGAGACTGAACTGATCCAAGACTTGCCTCAACTCGATCAATTACAGCATATTAAAATTAAAGGGTTAATGACCATTCTCCCTCAAGGATTGAACCCGGGCGAAGCAAAACTGGCATTTGAGCGAACCCGTCAACTGAGTGAGCAAATTCGGCAACAAAATTGGTCACGAATTCAGATGCAAGAACTCTCAATGGGAATGTCAGGAGATTATTCCTTGGCAGTTGAAGCAGGTGCTACTATGATACGACTAGGACAAATTATCTTTGGTGCGAGGAGGGTATAGATTAAGACAATATATTCTCTAGTCAGTCAAATTGAAGGCGAGTTGGGTTATCCCTTCTCCCGATAATCAACCCCCTCCGACTCCCTACATTCGGGGATTTAGTCGAGGTTATAAGTGGTTATATAAGATAAGACGACTTGCACAAGTTAACAACTGATAGCAGTCCGTAGGGATACATTGCCTTGTGTCCGTACAACTAAAGATGTCCACAAACATACGTGTTGTATCAGTTTTATGGAGCAGATTAAACCGTGAGCATTTTTGGTAAACTTCGGGATTTTGTCGGTCTTAATGATTCGGCCGAGTATGATTATGAGTACGAAGAGATGGAAGGGGAACAGTATCAAAGTACTTATCCCGTCCCCCAACCCCAAGCCGCCGCTGCTCCTCCCGTAGAGGAAGAACGGCGCACTTCTACTTCTACTTCTACTTCTCGTAGACCCCGAGAAAGAACAACCGTTGGATCAGTGAATACAGGTGGTGTTATGTCTGAAGCAGTTGGAGCAACCGTAGGCAACGTGATTGGAATGCCCGGTGCGTTAAATGGAATTTCTGAGGTCGTGGTGATGGAACCCCGTACCTTTGAAGAGATGCCTGCGGCTATTCGTGCCCTGAAAGAAAGAAAATCTGTGGTTCTGAATTTAACCATGATGGACCCGGATCAAGCTCAAAGAGCTGTTGATTTTGTCGCTGGGGGAACTTATGCCCTCGATGGTCATCAGGAACGGATTGGAGAAAGCATTTTCTTGTTTACTCCAAGTTGTGTTCAGGTGAGAACTCAATCGGGTGTGGTTCATGAAGTGGCTTCTGGAGGACGTTCACCGCGCATTTCTTCTACAATGGCTTCTGTTTGGCAAACTGAGAAGACCCCAGCGGCTCAGTAATTTAGGCCTTCAATTCTTACAATATAGGGCAGAGAACTTATGTTCTTTGTCCTATATTTAGGGAACGGGGAACGGGAAATAGGGTATGAATCTCGTCCGGCGCGTCATTGAGACGTTGCATGCCAGTTCTGTACAGGAGTAATGAGTAATTCTTACTTCCTCACCAACGCGCCCGTGCTATGTGAGAGTATCATAAACATAATTAGTTAGAAATATCAGCTTGAATAACTTAGGCTTAACTGATTGCAGTTTAGTGATTAAAAATAAATATATTTGTCAAGCAATGATGATATTGTAACGAAAAATAATCAGTAGGGGTTGGACGAATTTATAGACGGGTTGGGCAAAGCCCAAACATTTTCCGTCAGGGGTTGACAGCGACAAGAGAGATTTTGTAAGATATAAGTATAGAGTATAATCTGCGAATAGCTTTGCCTATAAAGTAAGATTTATAGTAAGTATTTTCTTCAAACCCTGATTGTACCGATGAGTAGTGGCAAAATAACTCAGTTTCAGTGACTACTGAACAAGAGAGAAATAACACAAATTGAAAACTCTGCTTTTAGGGTAGTTTGACAAAAGTACAAAAGTATGCATTATCGCAAAGTCAGCGATCGCAATTCCTAATTTTATCAGATTTCTCAAAGCAGTTTAATATCGTCACTCATCGGATCTAAGGTTAAAATTCGACTAATTTCATCCGTTTGAAAACCCAATGCCATCGGCTGTTGAACATTGGGTAAAACTTGTACATCATATAATTCCGTAATCACCCCTTCTAATTGCAAACGATGAACAATTTTTCCAGTTTCTAGATCGATCACCATTAATCCACAACAAGGTTTAACTTGATGCTGTGTTAACTCCGTATCTAATTTTAAACCGGAAAATGTCTTTTCTCTTGGCTTTGATAATCCCATAATTGCCCAATTTTTCCAAAAGGCTAATCCCCGTAAATAACCCGGACAAAAGGTAATGGGTTCAAAAGTTCCTTGTTCTAGATTAATATAACCAAAATATCCTATTCCTGAATTTAATAGCCATAATTTACCCTGATAAAATCGAGGAGAATGGGGCATAGATAAACCTGTGATGATAATCTCATTGGATGAAATATCAATGACACAGCCGCCATCTTGTCTATATTTTCGCCATCCATCTGCCACATCGGCTTGACTCACTGCTGTGACATAACCCGGTTTTCCATCCACCATGGCTAAACCATTAAGATGACAGCGATCTTGATTAATCACTTGAGAAATAAAAGGCGGCTTCCACAAGGGTTGACAACTATTCTGTTGACTGACGGTGGCTATACAATTTAATAACGTACAAATAAACAGAATTCGTCCTGTTTTGTCTATTGTAATATCATGAATATCTAAATCTCCGGTTGTATAACCAATTCGGGGAATATAGAGTTTATCGTATCCTTGATACAATTGCCCCGGTTTTAATACATTATTAAATTGCCACAGTTGATATTTTGTACTTAATAATAACCGATCTGTCGATCCATACAATCCCATTGCCCGATCGAATAACCGTTCAAACCCAGAAATTTTGCCATTTTTATTGACACCCACTAATAATAAGCGAGAGGTTTGATAGGTGGTAAAGGCTAAACTAATTTTTTCCTGTTGCAACCAATCTACAAAATCATGAGAGGCAATGATTTGGGGTGGGGTTTTTGTCATTATTATTCCATATATAACAGTCCGATTTAGAAGGTGCGTCAGTGACGCTACAGATTTCTTATAGCGTTTTCATTGAGTTTGTGAACCCCACCCATCCTCCCCTTATTAAGGGGAGGAGTCAAGCCAAGCGGCAGAGGGGTGATTCTATTTCCTAAAAGATTTTAGGCGATAATGGTAAACTCATCACTACTGAGAGTGGGCATATTGTCAAAGGTGGCAAATAAACCCCCTAAGCCAAAGCCTGGATCGATGCTATTTTCGTTGTAGAATAATTCCCCTGTGGGTTGATTATAGACAATCAATGCTTCACTGATATCTACCTCTGCGATATCTTCAACAATGGCAAATTCAGCAGGGATACTAAACTCATCATCCACTTCACTTTCAATCGCTGTAAACGTAGTTTGACTTAATTCAATGGAGTCATCATCGGGGTCAAAATCAGTAATGGTATCGACTCCAATATCCTGATTAAACGGTTCATCGGTAGCAAATACAAACGTATCCCGACTCTCACCACCCGTGAGGTTATCGTTTCCGTTACCCCCATTTAAACTATCGCGATTATCACCGCCACTGAGGCTGTCATCACCATCACCACCTAACAAGGTATCACGACGATCTCCGCCATCAAGGGTATCATTTCCACCCAGACCTTCCAAACGATTTCGCCGTGGGTTGCCTGTTATTTGGTTATCTAATTCATTACCAATTCCATCAATATTATTATTACCAATCAGAATTAGATTGTCTTCACCCGGTTGCAACGTATAGGTTTCATCCGACTCAATAGTATCGACTGTATCCTCACCAGTTTGATTTAACAGGACAGAAACCGTCTGGAGTGAATAGCCATTCGAGTTAGCATAATCTAGGTTACCATCTCCGTCAAAATCGGCGATCGCCACATCACCAAAACCTTCAGGAGTTAAGGTAGTGGAACTAAACTCACCATCACCCTCTCCTAACAACACGGTAATATTACGGGTGGAATTATAGTAGTAATAGGAATAGGAATAACTACTCCAGCTAACATCGACGTTGCCATCCCCGTCAAAGTCTCCTGTGGTGAGGTTGTCAATGAAACTGTCTGACTCAATGGTTAAGTCGGGTTGGGCTTCTAAATTGCCATCACCATCACCAAAGAAGAATTCAAGTTGAAAGGGAAAAGTTCCAGTGGTGAAAGCTAACACATCAGTATCTCCATCGCCATTGAAGTCTCCGGGGACAATATCTTCAGGATCATCAATTTCGACTGTACCACCTGGTGTAAAGCCTTCGTCACCATCCCCTAGCAAGACAGTCAGTTGGGGATCGAAGTTGTAATAATTGTAGGTATTTGTGTAGATAGCTAAATCAAAGTCGCCATCCCCGTCAAAATCACCGACTGTAAAGGGGCTGTCAAAATCACGATCAACCTCAATGGCAGGACTGGGATCTTCAAATTCTCCGTCTCCTTCCCCTAAAATGATAGAAGCTTGACTAATCGAACGATTTGTGTCGTAATCAAACACAAAGGTATCCTCGACTAAAATATCAAGATCGCCATCACCGTTAAGATCGACTAAACTTAGTTCATTAATAAAATCAAAGCTATCATCGAGATCAATAATTTCACCTGCTTCAAATTCACCGTCTTCATTGGCAAGGAAAATCTCAACTTGACTCTCAAAGTTATTTGTTGCATTATTAAAAGAACTCGTCGCCACGGCTAAGTCGGGTTTTTCATCCCCGTCAATATCCCCTGCTGCAAAAGCATTAACATCTTCTAAGCGAATACTTTGATCTTGTTCAAAGTTGTTGTTACCGTCTCCCAAGAAAGTTCGGACAGCTTGGACGAAGGAAAAGTCGCTTGAGGTGATATCTTCTAAACCGTCGTTGTCTACATCTGCAACGTTAAGGTCGGGAAAATCTTCAGATACAATTTCTGTATCGAGGCTAAAGTCTCCTTCCCCATCTCCTAGCAATAAGGTGAGTTTTAATTCACTATCGTTGCCGTAGTAATAATAGCTAAAAATCCTTGTCTCAATCGCGATATCAAGGTTACCATCTCCGTCAAACTCACCAATATCTAAGCCAGGGAATGAAGGAGATCCAACCAAATCCAAGGTTGAAGCGGCATTATCCTCAAATTCTCCAGTACTTTCGCCGAGGAAAACTGAAAGGGTTGTTGTGGGCAGACTTGGGTAAGAATAGAAGGTTTCAGTTACTGCTTTGTCAAGAAAACCATCCCCATTGAAGTCTCCGAAAACCTTACGGTTAAAATCGTCATCGACAAAAGGAGAATTCGCTGCTGGGATCAATCCATTTTCATCCCCTAACAAAATAACCGTTTTTCTATCAAAATCATAGTAGTTAAACTGGATATCATCTATGCCATCAAGATTAACATCTCCAACATTGAAATTATTGATGAAATTTGCATTAATACCGAGATCAACTTCTGAAGAAGTTAAGTCCCCGCTTCCATCCCCTAAAAGCAATGTGAGGGTTTTAGGTTGATTATAGCCGTAATAGTAATAATTATTATTCTCAACAATTAAATCGAGGTTACCATCCCCGTTAAAGTCACCAACTTCTACATTATTCAGAAATCCATTAAAGCTGAAACTGGAGTTTTGGATGGGTTCAAAGTTACCGTTTTCATCTCCTAGTAAAATTGAAACAGTTGTATCGGGAGGCCCATAATAATAGTACGAATAGGTGGTTTCGATTTGGGCTTGATCGATAAAACCATCTCCATTAAAATCTCCTAAAACAAAACGAGGACTTTCTATTAATTCAAACGGAGAAGCTGGCGCGTTTTCAAATTCTACGGTAACTGGATTAACTTGAACCATGGTAAATGCTTCCTTTAAAATCGTGTAATTTTTGGCATACGAAACTGAACCAACTTGAAATACCTATCAAGTTCGACGCTGTTTTATACTGGCTGCACAAAGTGATTTAGATTCTCAGATCTAATCAACCCCTAATCACAAAAAGTCCTATTTTGATCTTTTCCTTAACTCACAGGCTTAGGAAAAGTACTGGATAAATTGAGACTTTCCAGTTGATAATGGTTGAGTTCTCAAGTTGTTGCGTTTGATCCTTGCTCTAATAATTCAGATTAACTCAAACCAGTACTGACTGTCAATCCCGGTATATATACCTTGATAAATCCTCAATGAAATGTTAACCCCTTGTCCTTGTTTTGGCCATGACTATCACGCAGGAGCGAGGTTTAATCAGATAAAAGCGTTTGGAAACAATGGGCGCAACCTTTACGTCTGAAAAGTCGTGGGGCGTGGCTAAAGCCGTGTCTACAATACGATGCCAATTTTCCCCCTTTGGTAAGGGCGGTAATTCAAACTTTAGCGGTTTCCAATAGGCATTTAACATGATGTGTAAAAACTCCTCAGCTTGGGGATGGCGCAAACTAAAGGCTAAGTGATGAGAATCTTCTTCCCAATCGGGTTTATTTAAGCGAATACCATGCCAACTAATATTCGGTAAATCACTATCTGGGTTATCTTGAATTAAAGTTTCAATACTGAAAATAGAGCGGGATTTTGTAAAGCGAATAATCCCTTTAATAAACCGCAATAAGTCGGCATTTTTTCCAACTTTACTCCAATCAAACCAACCCAATTCATTATCTTGACAATAAGCATTATTATTACCTAACTGAGTCTGTCGAACTTCATCCCCCATTAAAATCATTGGGGTTCCCTGAGAAATAAATAAAATAGTCAAAAAGTTCTTAATCTGTCGTAAACGCAAAGCTTCAACTTCAGGGTTGTCTGTTAAGCCTTCTTCTCCACAATTCCAACTAATATTATCATTATGACCATCTTGATTATTTTCACCGTTGGCTTCATTATGTTTTTCATTGTAAGAAACCAAATCATTCAAAGTAAACCCATCATGACAGGTAATGAAATTAATACTACAATGGGGATCTCTTTCTGGAGTCGGATAAATATCTGGACTTCCCATAATTCGGGCAGCAAGTTGTTGAATATTGTCCGGATCGCTCTTGACAAAACTGCGAACATCATCCCGATATTTACCATTCCATTCGGCAAAGCGATCGCCTGCAAACGATCCCACTTGATACAATCCTCCAGCATCCCAAGCCTCAGCAATTAGCTTTGTTCCCGCTAACACTGGGTCTGATTTAATAATCCATAAAATCGGTGCATCTTCCATCGGTTCACCATATTTATCGCGGGAAAAAATAGAAGCCAAATCAAACCGAAACCCATCTACGTGCATTTCTGAAACCCAATAACGTAGAGAATCAACAATCATTTGTCCGGTAATTTCATGATTGGCTTTTACTGTATTTCCACAGCCACTATAGTTACTATAATATTGTTGATCTTCCTCTAAAATATAGTACATGAAATTATCTAGCCCACGAAATGAAAGGGTGGGGCCGTTATGATTTCCTTCTGCGGTATGGTTAAAAACTACATCTAAAATGACTTCCATTCCAGCTTTGTGAAAAGCTTTTACCATGTCCCGAAATTCATTAACCGGCCCTAAAGGATTTCGGCGGGAACTATAAGCCCGATGGGGTGCAAAAAATCCAATCGTACTGTAACCCCAATAGTTTTTCCGAGGGGGGACTGCATCTTGTTGATCAAATTGATGAATAGGTAATAGTTCAACAGCGGTAATTCCTAAGTCTTTTAAGTAAGGAATTTTTTCAATTAACCCAGCATAAGTTCCTCGTTTTTCGGGAGAAACACCTGAGTTGGGATGACGGGTAAAACCACCGACGTGTAATTCGTAAATAATCGTTTTGGCGTAAGGAATTTGTAAAGGCTGGTCATCTTCCCAGTCATAAGTTGCGGGATTGACTACCACGCTTTTTAAAGCAACCGCGCAGTTGTTTCCTGGCTGAGAAGCTGCCGCCCGACTATAGTTTTCATCATTAACAATAGCTTTGGCATAAGGGTCAAGCAGGACTTTTTCCGAGTCAAAGCGATAACCTGTTTCCGGTAAATATAAACCATCTGCGCGATAGCCATAAATCTGTCCAGGAAACACACCTGCGACAAGAATATGCCAGTAATAAAAGGTTTTGTTAACATCAGGATTAAACGGAATCACATAAGCCGGTTCAGCCGCATCAGGAGTCTCAAATAATAGTAACTCTAAAGATTTACAAGTTTTAGAAAATATGCAGAAATTCACGCCGTGACGTTGAATTGTTGCCCCTAATGGAAAACTCTGGCCTGGAAAAGTCTCAAAACTCATGAAATAACTCTAAATTCAGAATGAATATCTAAACAGATTGCTGAACTGATTGTATCGACTAATCTGACTGCTGTTAATTTATTAACTAAATTTTTTTATTTTTAGGACTGACATGTTGACAAAATCGAAAAAATGTGGGTTAGTTAAGAAAGTATTGCGTTCACGTAGTGTACCGGAGGCGATCGCGATCGCTGACCAACAGTATTAAAAAAAGTGAAAATAGGGAGAATTAATCAATAAAAACTTAAGAATGGGTAGTGAATCTAATTTTATGATTAAAGTGTTCTAAAATTCAATTATGAGCCACCTTAATGTAAAGATTCCTTTGCAGTTGGTATCAGTTTTCAACTCCTTCTTCTGCTCTCCAGAACGATTATAAAGGGAGGCAATATCAGGATTGACAACAATTTGATCGCGTTATGGCTTGGCCATTTCACAGAAACTAACTCAACTGAGATCCCAGCCTCAGCATCAACTTTAAATCATCCTGATACAAGGAGATCTTATTAGTTGGTAAGTAAATATACTGTTTTCCTTCGGCTTTGTCTGTTAGGATACATTTATCCCTGCATAATCGAGCATATAACCCTGCTTAGCTCACCCAATTGGGTGGGCTTTTATCTTTTCTTTTTTATCGCTTTCTTCACTAAACTAGGAATCTCAGAGGGACGGGTTGCGAGTGGAATTTTAGCATTTTTCAACGCTGCCATTTTACTTTCTGCCGTGCCAGAAGGTAAATTTTGAGAAACAATTCGAGTGGTTAAAATACTATTGGTATGACCGATTAATTGTGCTTGAGGCACGTGAAGACCTGCAATATAAGCCACAACTGGTTTATCAATCGCTTCCGTAATATATAATGCCGCTTCTTCTTCATTACTGCCCCCCACGGCCCCAATTAATACAATCACTTCTGTTTGATCGTCTTCATCTAAAATTTGTAACCATTGAATGAGTGAAGATCCCACAATTAAATCGCTACCAATACTCACACTCATAGACTGCCCAAGACCCGCTTGAGTTAACTGTAAGGCAATTTCATAATTCAGGGTGCTACTGCGGCTAATTAACCCCACAGAACCGGGCTGATAGCATTCTTGTGGATAGGTTCCCAGCAATAATTGGTCGGGGATAATAATTCCTGGACTATTGGGGCCAATGACAAGAGTATCGGTCATTTCTGCTTTTTGTACGAGGCGAATCATATCTAATGGCGGCACACCTTCAGTCAGAATAACAAGCTGGCGAATACCTGCATCAATGGCTTCTAAAGCAGCATCTAAGACCTGATAGGGGGGTAAGAAAATCACAGACGTTTCAATTGTACCGACAGCATCAATTGCTTGTTCAACTAAGTTAAATACAGGGATACTATCTAACTGTTGTTTTCCCTGCCCGGGACTGACACAAGCTACAATATTTGTCCCATAATATTTCATATTTTTTGTAGCTTGAATTGAAGAACGAGAGGTATTAATTCCTTGAATTAAAATTGGGCTATCTGGCGTTAAATGCATTTTAAATATAAAGGTGATTAATAGGGGCGGTAGGGAAGAGTAATGAGTAATGAGTCTGTAGTGACGTTGCATGCAACGTCACTACTCCTTACCCCTTACCCCCGCGCAGGCAGGGGCAGGCTTCTTACTTCTATAATTGATTATGCATTATTTATTATTAGTGATATTCCAGAAGTATTGGACTATTCTAGTTGAGTGATTTCTGTCATAATTCAAAACAAAAATACGATCATAAATAACTCCTTTAGGTTTATTGTTTAGCTAAGGTTACGGCTTGTTTGACGGCATCGTCTAAGTTTTGAAAAAGTTTTATTGGTAGGTTTGCTAACTGCTGTTCATCGGTATTTTTAGGATTCAATGCTAGACGCAAAATGATAGAGGGAAGTGATTTTTGATAGGTTTTTTGTTTGAGATAACTGACAATTTCTGAGATTAAGATGTGACTGGCATTTTGGTGAGTCACTAAATTAATCAAAATCACTTTGATATGATTTGACTGACTCACTTGATCTAAACCTGTATATAATCGTGAACGACTGTTATCTGTAAGTTCAAAGTAATCTTCCCCACTTAAATTAACGAAATTAGCAGGTTTTCCCTGGGCTTGAATAATTAAATCTAGGGTGGCTAAAGTTAATGCGGCTCCATTGCATAATACTCCAATATTACCTTGAAGTTCGACAAAGTCTACTGCGGGGGAGGTTTCCTTTTTGGCATTTCTCAGGGCAGAAAGAGGTAAGACTGACCCATTTTGAATTTGCTGAGGAGGTGAACTACTTGTCATCAGTTGGATCAGGTCTGGATGGCGCTTTAATGCAGCATTATTAACGATGACTTTGCCATCGAGTGCCATCACTTCTCCCATCGGACTAATACCTAATGGATTAATTTCAACTAAGTCAAGATCTTTTTCAATAAACAGCCGATACATCTTTTCGACAATCTCGCTGACAGCCAGAATGAGATGATCTTGCAATCCCATCTTAACCATGAGTTTACGGGCATAAAAGGGAGAAAATGCTTGATTGACAATGACTTGTTTTACCTCGGATAAAGTGGCTTCAAGATTGACTCCCCCTTGGCGAGATCCTAATAACAAAGGACGACGACTCATTGGATCTAAAACGACTGCTAAATAGAGTTCTTGATCCGCGTCATATTTTGCCTCAGCCAGCAATACCTGAGGATATTCATTAACAATGGGTAGATTAAAAATTGCCTGGGCAGCGGCGACTGCATCAATTGTATTTTCAACAAATTTGATTCCCCCCGCTTTACCGCGTCCCCCTGCCCTAACCTGGGATTTTAACACCACGGGATAGGGAATTTTTAGCCCTTTAATATCCTGTGCCCGATCGATCCGCTGAGAGGGTAAAACAGGGATATCCATCTGACGGAATAGGGTTTTAGCTTGATACTCTAGCAGATCCATCGAACTTCCTCATTGAGCCGTTTCGTGACCTTGATGAACCGTTTTAACCCATTTCAGACGCTTTGGACGCACTGAAATCCGGGTGGTTACACTGCCAATCACGATAAACCAGTGAAACATATACAACGTACCACGCAATGTTTGTCCTAGGGTGATTAACAAAGTTCGCAGCGGTTGACGTTGAATTGTGGTTTGATTAAAGTGGGGTTGATCGATGCCGGCTGGGTTTAAACTTAATTCAGACTCAGCAATTTCAATAAATTGTTGTTTTTGAGTCCGACGCAAACCCAGAAACATACTGATACCAGACAACATCAAGGCGAGTATTGTCATGGGACTGGTGATGGGAGGACGACGCAAAGCGATCGCCATCAGACAATCTGGAATGGCTGCTGTGGGTAGGAGATACTGAAACAGGAGGAAATAAAATAAATCCCATCTTTTCAGGAAATTCATCCGTTTGCGAAGAATCAATTTCCAATAGTCGAGATAACGTTGATAGCCTCCTTCTGCCCAGCGGTTGCGTTGATGCCAGAGGGCGGTGGCGCTGGTGACTCCTTCTTCCCCTACAGGGGGAAACATCATTAGTTCAATATCCCACTGGTCTAAATGCAGGCGAAAGGTGAGATCGAGATCGTCGGTAATGGTTTGTTCATTCCAACCCCCACAGCTTTCTAAGGCTTGACGGCGGACAAATTGACCATTTCCCCGTAGTTCTCCCATGCCACCGAGGGCGACTCGTTTTTGTTGTAAAGTGGTATCAAGCACCATTTCAGCCGCTTGACTTCGCGTCCAGAAATTAGTGGGTTCGTTGGCGATCGCTTTACGAGTTTGGACACCACCGACTTGTTGATGTTCAAATAAGGGTAATACCCGACGCAACAGATCCCGAGAAACTTTGGCATCAGCATCAAATACCCCAATGATTTCCCCGTTTGTTAGGGGTAGGACTTGATTAAGCGCCCCGGATTTACCGCCGCTGTCTGTGGGTTTACGCCGTAGAATATTAAGCTGTTGATATTCTGGCATCATTTCATCAATCAGCAAGGCTGTCTGGTCACTGCTGTTATCATCAATTACCCAAACTTCATAACACTCTGTCGGATAATCTAGATTACATAACCCTTTGACAAGATTCTGTATCACAGCTTCCTCATTTTTGGCAGCCACCAATAAGGAAACAAACGGCCAATCACTGTTTGCTTCTCCCGTCCACATTTGAGGAAGTTTTCGCGGGGCGGTTAATAGCAGTCGAAATACATGAATCGAAAGTATACTGGTTAAACCCAGAATGAACCAAGATCCCCAAGAGACCAAGTGTAATGTAATTGTCCCTCCCCAAATCATGCTCAACGCCACAGCCGCTTTGCGTCGTCGTCCTTGATAATATTGGGGTTGGTTATAAATAGCGGTAGATTCTACCGTTGAATCAAGAATGGGATTAGAATGTTCGATATATTTTGAATCCTTCATACAATTTGAGTTAGACAGTTGAGGGCTATCGTTGACAGGATTAATCCCGACCTGAGCTTCTTGGGTAGCGGCTTGATTGGGTTTATATATAATTGTTGTTGGCAAGCCAAGATTTTTATCCCATAGATCTTTTAGTTAATTTAACCTTCAACTGTGATCAACGCCAGGTTCAGCCAACAGAATAGCTACAGCCACTCGTTAAACCCGATGTGAGTCTTGCCAGGGGATCTATCTCCTCATCACCCGAAGCGATCGCCAACGCAGCCCTTTTATCGGTATCGACACCCATCTCACACTGCTATCTAGTATCCAACATCTTGAGCCATTTTGGGCAAACCCTTAGAAACTTATGGCATCTTGAGCAAAACCGCAAGAAATGGGTGGTGCTTTGACTGACTTCTCTTTAAAGTGAGTGGATATCTTCTTTTCTAGAAACAATGACTTCTATCCTCAACCCCAACACCTCTACTGGTGAGGATTATAACCGGATTGCCCAGGCGATTCTTTTCATGCAACAGCATTATCACCAACAGCCTGATTTAGCCACCATAGCAGATCATGTTCACTTGAGTCCCTATCATTTTCAACGACTGTTTACCAAGTGGGCGGGTATTAGTCCTAAGCGTTTTTTACAATATCTCACCGTTGAGTCGGCATCCCAAATATTATCTGATAATAGTGTACTGGATTCGGCGTTATCGGTGGGATTATCAAGTTCAGGACGGCTACATGATTTATTCGTAAACTTAGAAGCCATGTCACCGGGTGAGTTTAAAACTCAAGGTGCCGGGTTACAAATTCATTATGGGATTCATCCGACTCCTTTTGGTTTGGCTTTAATTGCGGTGACAAAAAGAGGCATTTGTCATTTAAGTTTTCCCGATGAGAGATATTTGCAAAATCCAGAACAATTTTTACGTGAAAACTGGAAAAATGCAGAAATCATCTTAAATGATTCTCAAACTCAGCCATTTATTCAGCAATTTTTTAATTCTAATTTTTTCCAACGTCCTAAACCATTGACACTATTAGTTAAAGGAACTAATTTTCAAATTCAAGTCTGGCGAGCATTACTCAAAATTCCGTTTGGTGAGACGACAACTTATCAAAAAATAGCTGATGATCTGGGTTCTCCTCGGGCATCCAGGGCTGTTGGAAATGCAGTAGGTCAAAATCCAATTGCTTATTTAATTCCTTGTCATCGTGTGATTAAAGCCGATGGAAAATTGGGCGGATATCGTTGGGGGAGCGATCGCAAAGCTATGATTTTAGATTGGGAATCTACCTCTATTTAAAAAATAATGAAAATTTTAGAAATTGCGGGTTTTTTACTGATTGCGGCGTTGTGGGGGGGTTCATTTTTATTTATGCGAATTGCTGCCCCCATATTCGGCCCGGTTTGGTTAATTGAAATCCGGGTTTTACTGGCGGGTTTAAGTTTGCTACCGATTTTAATTAAGCTCAATTTATTAAAGGAATTGCGCCGCTATTGGAAACCTTTATTTATTGTCGGTTGTCTGAATTCCGCCATGCCTTTTTCCCTCTATGCTTTTGCTTCTTTGTCTTTACCGGCTGGGTTTACTGCTATTTTAAATGCCACTACTCCTTTATTTGGAGTTATTATTGCCTTATTTTGGTTAAAAGAAAAACTAACAATTTATCGAATTATCGGCTTGATTTTAGGATTTTTTGGGGTAACTCTGTTAGTTGGATGGCAATCTGTTGGAGGAACCTTATCATTTGTTTTGGCTGCGACTGCGGGAATATCAGCGGCTTTAATGTATGCGATCGCGGCTCCTTTTGTCAAGGTGAATTTATCAGGGGTTCCTTCTCTGGTGATTACAACGGGTAGTTTATTGAGTGGGGCTGTTTTTATCCTGCCTTTTTTACCTTTTACTCTTCCTCAAAATCCAATAACTTTTCAGGCTATTCTTGCTGTGATTTCTCTGGCATTATTTTCTACTTCATTAGCTTATATTCTTTTTTATCGACTGATTCATAAAATTGGTTCAACTCAAGCTCTAACCGTTGCTTATCTAGTTCCTATATTTGCCATAATTTGGGGCGCAGTATTTTTACAAGAGGCTATTACTGTTTCGATGATATTGAGTTGTGGTTTAATTTTAGCGGGAACTGCAATTGCGAATATTAGTCATGATAATAAATCATAGAACTACAGAGACAAGAATAAAACCAAGATAAATCAGTTAAGATTTACGAGCAATAACATAATAACGCCAAGGAGCGGGATATCCTTCAAGGGTTAAAGTCGGGTTTTTTGGATCGAGGAATTGTTGTAAACTATCAATATTTGCCCAAGGTGTCCGGCGTTGTTCTTGGGTAGAAAGAGGTTCGGCGAAAAAACAATTAATTTGATTAAAACCGGCTCGTGCTATCCAATGTTCTAAACAGGTTTGAGTCGGTAAAAACCAGATTCCTCTAGCATTTGCATATCGTTTGCGGGGAGTTAATGCGACAGGTAACTCTCCTGGAATACCTTGACAGTCGATAATAATTTCGCCTCGGGGAGAAAGGGCGCTATACATCTTTCTCAGTAAGCTAATTGGATCGGTATGATGATATAAAATGCCGAGACAGAAAATGGTATCAAAAAAGTTAGGATATAAATCAATATGTTCAACGCCGAGTAATTCAAAATGTAGCATTTTTTGCTGAATTAGATTTTGAATCAGTTGAAAATTCCAGAAGTGTTTAGCATAAGGTTCAAATCCGATTACACAGTTTGGTTGTTGATGTGCCATCCGAAACATAAAATAACCATTATGACAGCCAATATCAGCCACTTTACGATGTTTTAAAGCGGTAATATGAGGTAAGATTCTTTGCCATTTCCAGTCCGAACGCCACTCCGCATCAATTAAGGTGCCAAATAGCTCAAACGGCCCTTTTTTCCAAGGACAAAATGCAGTTAAACTTTGATGGAGTTGCTGTTTTTTTTCAGATGAAAGTTCTTTTTCTTTCCCTATTTTTATCACTGCATCTGATAAGTCAAAGTCATTGGTTTGTAGATATTGAATCCCTTCAACGGCTTTAAAATATTGCTGTGTGCGAGATTCAAATAAGCGAGATTGTCTATCCTGACGAATACTGATAATTTCGTCATGTTTTAAGTTGGTATTATAAGATTCTAAATAGTCAGGAGGACAATATCCTATATTATCGTAATTCATTCTATCTATAAAATTAATCAACTAGATTTTAAAGCCACAAAGGAGACAAAGTTATGGAATTTAATTAAAGTATCAATAGATTCAAACCCACTATTTTTCAACATTTTAACTTGCTCTGCTTCAGTTAACGGAATTAACACATTTTCTAGCGCTTCTTTTTTGCGTTCAATTTCTGTTTTGGCATAGCCATTTCTCGCCTTAAACTGTTCGTAGTGAAGAGTAACTGTTTCTTGAAATTGAGAACAACTAGAACGCACTTTTTCGCTTAAAAATAGTAATCCGCCGGGAACCAACCCTTGATAAATCATTCGGAGTAACTTCTGTCGTTGCGGCAAAGGCAAAAACTGTAACGTATAGTTCATCACTACAACACTACTATTTTCAAATGAACAATTTTCAGCTTTGTCACAGATCAGTTCGACTTGATGACAGGGTTGAATTTGTGCTAATTTTTCTTTTGCTTTGGCTAACATCGGCTGAGAATTATCAATCCCCACTAAGGTTACAGGTTCCTTAGAAAAGCGTCCAAATAGTTCTAAAAAGGTTCCGGTTGAACAGCCGACATCAATCATGCGAGTCCCGGTTTGATAATAAGCCAATCCCCAATGAACAGCCGCCGCGATCGCTTCCGGGTAAAGTGGCACAGAACGCGATACCATGTTATCAAATACTTGAACCACTTCTTCATTGAACACAAATGGTTTCGGCCAAGGTTCTTGGTCAAATAATTGATCTTTTTCTGAACTGAGGTAAAGTTCGCTTTCTAAAAAATCTGTCATCTTATCCCTTAATATCATATCCGCGTTTATTCATTATCACTTAACTTTTATGGGGGCAAGTTACCCGGTTTTTGATCTCGATTTCTTCCATGTATAGCAGTACAAGGCAAGTGGCGCGGACATCTCGGAAGGAAAATGCGCCCGCGATCGCGCCAACTTTCCGCTTGTCTTCTTATGGAATGGGAAATCGGGAATAGTTAAGATGTCAAACACCATTTAGCATAATGCTATAACTATTGCGCTGATAGAACTATTGCGCTGATAGAACTATTGCGCTGATAGAACTATTGCGCTCGTAGAACTATTGCGCCCACAGAGAACTATTGAGTACATCTAACTATTGCGCTCGTAGAACTGTTGAGTAG
>CAYNXM010000037.1:0-5262 GCA_964401105.1 uncultured Lyngbya sp.
CATGTTATATTTTTATTTAAATTAACATTTAGATATTATATAACATCTATTAGAAAAATTAACTTATTAATTAAGATAACTATTTTATATGGCATTACGAACAAGATTAGGTGAAATTTTACGCCCATTAAATGCTGAATATGGTAAAGTTGCCCCAGGTTGGGGTACCACTCCAATTATGGGTGTAGTAATGGTTGCATTTTTAGTATTTTTACTAATTATTTTACAAATTTATAATTCATCATTAATTATTGAAAATGTTGATGTAGATTGGGCAAATGGTATTGTATAATACTAATAAAATAATTTAAAAGGTGAAAAAAACCTTTTAAATTATAACAATTACATAATTTAAATATACATATAGATATGGATATCATCAGTTTAGGTTGGGCCGGTTTAATGACAATGTTTACATTTTCGTTAGCGTTAACAGTTTGGGCTCGAAATGGTTTCTAATTATTTAAACTTTTTATAATCTTTCAAATTCAAAGTATTATGGAATTAATTCGACAAATCTTTCCCTATGCAAGCCCAGAAATTGTTAGCACTGCTACTATTTGTTTTTTAATGACCTTATTTGGACTTTCTCTAGGGTTTGCTTTACGAAAAGTACAAGGTGAATAAAGCACTATTTAATAATAATATACTAAATATTATTATTAAATATACTTATTTTTAGTGCTTTCATAGTTTTTTAGTCAAATTTTTAAAGGTACTATAACATAAATAATTTAAACTTTAATACGTTAGGGTTAAAAATAATATTTATTTTTTTCGATAAAATATATAAGTCTAATTAGTTTTTAATAAAAATCGTTAAATTTTTTCTCACATATGAACGAATTAATTTCCAAAAATTTAATATGGACAGTTAGTCTTTTACATTTTTCTCTTTAACCCACATTACCAACTCATAATTGATAGTTCTATAAAAATACTCTATTTTATAGACGTTTTTAGATAAATAAAAGTATAAAATTTAAAAAGTCAAAATAAAATAATAATTAAATGAATACACTTTATATATTTCTCCTATGGTAAATTAAAATTTCTTTCAAAAATATCTTCTCAAATTTATATGACTAAAAGATACGGGACTGACGAGACTCGAACTCGCAACTTCCGCCGTGACAGGGCGGTGCTCTAACCAATTGAACTACAATCCCTATTAACATTGACTACTAAGTTAAATTAAATTGAACCAATATGTCAAGACTTTATCTATTTTAAATTTTTTAACCAAGGAGAAACAGGGATTCGAACCCTGGGTACACATTACAGTATACGATAGATTAGCAATCTATTGCTTTCGACCACTCAGCCATTTCTCCTAAACAAATAAATTAAATAATTTAAAAGTTCTTTCATTTTATAATAGAACAAGATTAGATGGCTCTGGTGGGATTTGAACCTACGACCTTGGGCTTATGAGTCCCCTGCTCTAACCACTGAGCTACAGAGCCTTAATCTACTTCATTAATATAAATAATATCATAAAAAGAAAATATCTATAATAAATTTTTTAAGAATAATTGTATAATCCTAATCAATACTCAAAAGTAGTATCATAATTTTAAAAAATTAGTTAGTATTTACATTATCATTATGAATAATTTTTGGACAAATATTTCACGGTATCCAAGGTTTTTTATTAGTAGTTTAGCTGGATTAATTCTGATAATTTTAACACCATTTAAGAATTTATTTAAAATTCCAAAACTACGTCTATTCTTAATTTTTAGTTTTTTAATATTTTGCTTATTAATATTTTCAATTATTCAAAATATGGTTGGCTTATAAAAATTATTTATAACTAAATTGGGTCGGGTTGGATTCGAACCAACGTAGCATAACGCAACGGATTTACAATCCGCCTCCTTTAACCACTCGGACACCGACCCATTATGATTATTAGTATTCTAACATAATGAAAAAGAAAAAACAATGGTAGAATTACTTATTAATTTTAACATTCTTTTTCATTATATGGTATAATAATATTAACGGGTAATTAACTCAGCGGTAGAGTGTCTGCCTTACAAGCAGAAGGTCACAGGTTCAAATCCTGTATTACCCACAGTCTATTTATGGGTCTATCGTCTAATGGATTAGGACAGAAACCTTCTAAGTTTCGGATGTAGGTTCGATTCCTACTAGACCTATTAATTGAATCTCATTAAATCTGATTTAATAGATTAAATATTAGTTAACTTGCATAAAGACTAACAAAAGTTTCAATGAAACTTTTTAAGTAAAATTTTCTAGAAACAATAATTATAAATTTCTTTTTTATGCTGTCAGGAATAGAAAAATATTGTTTCAAAGTAACACACGAATTTGTTTTTAGTTTGTCTATTAATTTAAATTTTAAGACTTATAATAAGAAGTTTTATAATAACTGAGACTAAATTAGAATATCGATTGCATCGTGAACCACGTGATACTCCACGTGCTTAATTTCATTTAGAAATTATTTTTTTAATTAAAACCATAACTTACTTTGAGCTAATTCTAACTTTATAAGCTATAACAATAGTAGTCGTTTAGCTTCTTTACATTTTATCATTTTTAAATAATACCATTATTTTGAAATGAAACATATATTTATAACATTATACTATATTTAATGAAATTAAAGAGAAGAATAATAATAAATAGATAATAAGTAAGAAAGAATACCAATTACAATTTCTATTGCAATAGCTAATTTTTGTAAGAACCATCTTTAGGTAATCGAATTAGAAATAAGAATCAACTATGGATATAATTGAGTATTATTATTTCACCTCATCCAACTATGATTATTAATAATGGAAAGAAAAACACTGAATCAACTTTTTGTAGAAAAATCTTGATAAAATCATAAACTAGAATAGGTAATTATATTATCATTAAATCATATCTTGTGCTCAATTATCATATACCTATTTTTGTGATAATACGAAGACCATTTTTTGAGTTCTCTAAAAAAATAGAAAAGATAAGTTTGTGTAGTCGTTCATTATTTACCCCTTAATGGTTGAGATTTATTTGACGACCCACTAAGACTTCTAATCTAGTTTCATTCCCTAAGAGATTTAAATTAATTTGAAGATTTTCTATGACGTATAATTATAATCTATTTTTAGCTGTTCTATATCAAGCTCCTTTTTTAATAGGCTCCGATGTTCATATTATAACAATATTACTGATTATCATGACTGGAATAAAAATCTAATATTTGTTGAGTAAAAAAGGGACAGTTCAAATTTAGTCGTAGATATAGCCTAATTCTTTATTAATAATTTAATATACATAGAACAGTTAGTAGTTAAAGCATTCTTATATATAAGTATATCTATTACACTGTAATATAGTTAAAATATCTATAAGGCCTATGAAATCTAATGTTGCGATAAATTTTATTGACTTTACCTACACCGTTTAACTCATTATTTACAATTTGAATTAAGCTTTTGTTGTGTCTTGGTTTTTACTTACTAACATAAAACTTATCATTTTATATTCTATTGAAGATAATTAGTTCGTCATAAGTCTGATACTACTAATTTACATTTATCAGAGTATTCAAGTTTATTTTAAAGTGAGATTTTATATTTTTATTTCTCTCAAATTTAGAACTAAATTAGATTTTGATTAAGAATTTGAGAAATTTATATTTACAATTTTTTATTTGGCTCCTTATTTCAATAAAATTATCAAGGTTTTTTTAGATTAATTTGGTTTCATCTAACTTAAAAAAATTTAAGTTAGATAAAAAAGTATTTTTAATCAATAGGACGCATTGATAATACAGGCTCATTAGCACGATTAATACCTTTTTCGAAACCAGCAGCAGCCGCACGAGCACGACCTGAATGCCACCAATGACCAATTAAAAAGAAAAATGCTAAAAAGAAGTGCGAACAACATAACCATGAACGAGGTGATACATAGTTTACAGAGTTAATTTCTGTTGCTACCCCACCAACTGAATTAAGTGAACCTAAAGGAGCATGAGTCATATATTCTGCCGCTCGACGTTCTTGCCATGGTTGAATATCGTTTTTAATTTTATTAATATCTAAACCATTTGGACCACGTAATGGTTCAACCCATGGAGCACGTAAATCCCAGAATCGCATAGTTTCACCACCGAAAATAATTTCTCCACTTGGTGAACGCATTAAATATTTCCCTAATCCAGTAGGACCTTGAGCTGATGATACATTTGCACCTAGACGTTGATCACGTACTAAGAATGTAAAGGCTTGTGATTGTGATGCCTCTGGACCTGTTGGACCATATAACTCACTTGGGTATGCAGTATTATTATACCAAGAATATAATGAAGCTGTCCAACCCATAAGTGAAATTGCTGCTAAACTATATGAAAGATAAGCTTCACCAGACCAAACAAATGCTCGACGTGCCCAAGCGAATGGTTTTGTGAAAATATGCCAAATTCCACCAGTAATACATAAAACACCTACCCAAATATGACCACCAATTACATCTTCCATATTATTTACAGAAACTACCCAACCGTCTCCACCAAATGGTGAACGGAATACATAACCAAAAATAACAATCGGGTTTAAAGTTGGTGTTGTAATATAACGTACATCTCCACCACCTGGTGCCCAAGTATCATAAACACCACCAAGATACATTGCTTTGAAAACTAATAAAAATGCACCACAGCCTAGAAGACATAAATGAATACCTAAAATTGTCGTCATTTTATTTTTATCTCGCCAATCATAACCAAAAAATGGGAATGATTCTTCTAATGTATCAGGACCTAATAATGAATGATAAATACCACCAAAACCTAAAACTGCAGATGAAATTAAATGAATAACACCAACAGCAAAATATGGTACTGTGGTTATAATTTCACCCCCTGGGCCAATTCCATAACCTAAGGTTGCTAAATGTTGCATACAGATAAATCCTTGTTCATATAAGGGTTTTTCTGGAACAAAATGTGAAACTTCAAATAAAATCATCGCACCAGCCCAAAAAACCATTAAACCAGCATGAGCAACATGCGCTCCTAATAATTTACCTGAAACATTAATTAAACGCGCATTTCCACTCCACCAGGCAAAACCTGTAGATTCAATGTCGCGACCGGCTATACTACTATTAAAGGGCGTTTCCACGTGGTAATACCTCCTCAGGGAATACAAAGTTTTCATGTGGTTGATCTTGAGCTGCCATCCAAGCACGAATACCTTCGTTTAATAAAATATTTTTTGTATAGAATGTTTCAAA
>CAYNXM010000038.1:0-8476 GCA_964401105.1 uncultured Lyngbya sp.
GATAGCCCAACCCGTCGTAAAATGTTTGGCGTGACGGGAAATGTTTGGGCGTGACGGGAAATGTTTGGCGCGCGCGCCAACCCGTCGATAGCCCAACCCGTCAAGATAGCCAACCCGTCGAGAGCCCAACCCGTCAAAATAGCCCACATTCCGAGATTCAGGCTTTATGATATTCTAAAAATCTACGGGGGTGTATGATGACATCGAATTAAAATGTCCTCAAATCTAGGAAAATCGTAACGGAAAATGTTTGGCGTTAGGAAAATGTTTGGCGTGACGGGAAATGTTTGGCGCGCGCGCCAACCCGTCGATAGCCCAACCCGTCGATAGCCAACTTTCCGTGCGTAGCCAACTTTCCGAGAATATTCTGAAGTCTTCACCTCTATCTCATCGTTGCAAATGAATCAATTTTACCCGATCCTCAATCAAGCTGAGTGGGGAGAACTTGACAAATAGTTAATTCTATGCATATTCATGAAATTTCAGATAGGAAACAGAGATATCATAAGGGTTCTATAGAGTTTCAAACGAGTTTTACTGAAATTGATAGGCGGAAAATTATTTATTTATGATTTTTTTTAGTTGATTACTACGATATAATTTATCTTGTATAAATTGGGGATATTATTATATTCATAGTGCAAAAATATATATCAAAATTAAATTATAATTACCATCAATACCTACTTTTATTGTCGAGTTGCCGAGTTGACTAATTGCCTTCTTAATCGGCATCTTTTCCTACACTTATCTTTGTTTTCTGATTGAAAAGAATATCCAAGCTAGTAAGAAAATAACACCTAATATCAGTAAATATGAATAGTTGTTAGAAAAAAACACAGAATTATTGAGGTTGGCATCACGACTGGTTAATCTATTATTATTTTCTGAAATACCAATTTCGTCTGCTAGTTTTAATGGTTTGGATAATTCAATTTTAATGATTTCACTATTATCAATATTTGGCGATCGCCCTTTCGAGAAAGGATAGTTATTATCATTCGCCACTAAAATAGTATTTTCATCTAAGACTAATACATTTTCTATAGTAATAAAAGGGAATGTAAAAGTATTATCGCCATCGTTATTTAAATCATCGGGATCTGCAATATTCAGTAAATCTACAACTTCCTCCTTTTCAACAAAGCCATTTTCAGCGCGAACTCGGCGGTGTCGGTTTCCGTCCCGTCGAAGTTCGTAAGAATCGAGTTGAGAAATATCAATTTTGAAAATTTTCTTAAACTTGGCTTCTTCACCCTGTTTATTATCCCGTTCAATTACCAAAAATTCCGTTTGATTAATTGGGGTAAAATCACCAATCGCATGACCTGCAATATCAGTAGGATAAAAACCGACTATATCGATAAAAGATTGAGACGCAACATCAAATTTATAAATTCTTAAAGCGTTATCTGGATCGCCTTCAACCGGTTTTTCTAATAACGGATATAAAGTGGTTAAATTCGGGCTATACGCCATCCCTTCATAACCGCCAGAACCCGGTAAATTAGCTTGATTATTCCCAGCTAAAACCTGAGGATTTTGAGGCGAACGTACAAACTCTTCTGTTAACTTTCCTCTCGTTATATTCGGTGTAGAAATCGGGGCTGTTTGTAAAATACCATTTAAGTTAAACTGCAATATATAAGGGCCGAATTCATCCCCGATAAAAATACTATCTTTAGTAATAACAATAGATTCAAGATCAAAATCAGCCCCAGTTAAGAGACGTTCCTCTGTATTTTCATTAACAATATCAAAAGGAATTAAATTATTCGGATCAGACAGTTGAATAAATCCTTGAATTTCAACCGTACCGTCACCTTCGCTATTCTCACCACTAACAAAGTTCGGATTAACTTGATAAATTCGGAGTAAATAATCCGCGCTATTATCTTTTGCGCCAAAACCGTTATCAGATAAAAACCAAAAGCTATTATTATTACTATTAGGCGCAAATTGTACCCCACTGAATCCTTGAATAGGTTGACCTTCAAACGGGCCTGTGCGTCCATTACCAGAAATCGGTTCACCTTCGCCATTATTGCCACCAGATGGGGGGCCTTCGGCAAAAGTATCGGCAGGAAGAGATGTATAACCAATGAGTTTACCCATAATTTTGAGGATGTAGGGTGTGTCAGTGACGCACCCTACCCAAACTAATTACATCATGGAAACGTTAACTTGAGATGGGTCTACAACCCCTGCCAGAACAGCCAGAACTTCATCACCCACCATCATCATGGTATTGCTGCCATCTGTAGAAATTGATACTTCTTCCGGCATCAGACCATCCAACACGATCATATCCATATCGACTTCAAAGTCAATAATAGTATCCATGCCTTCACCCATTGCCAAGATGAACGTATCCGCGCCACTGCCACCGGAGAAGTCATCCCCAGTTAACATATCGTCGCCTAAACCGCCTCGAAGCGTATCGTTACCGTCATCACCCCATATCAGGTCATCGCCGTCTTCACCGTGGAGTTCGTCGTTACCACCTTTACCGCCAATACGGTCATCCCCTTCACCGCCGAAGATAATATCATCACCGCCGACTGTACCCCCAGGAAGACGGCTATTCACATCACCCCGGAGTTGATCATCCCCTTTACCACCAGAGATATAGTCATCCCCTTTACCACCAGCGGCTAGGTCATCCCCAGTCCGGGCATAAATCATATCATTTTCATCAGTTCCGATTTCTTCAGATGCAATCGGCAAACCGTTGATATAATTATCAGCATCTGCTAAAGCGAGGAATTGAGCTTGAGCAATATGAACTTGATCGATTAACCCCTCTACACTACCAAATTCTAAACCATAAGAAGTAAAGCTCGATCCAGTGGCATCATCGAGGAATTGAGATCCTGAACCTTCAAAATATACTGGAACAGGAATCGTGGTATGGTGTGCCCAACCGTTCATCACTTCTGGGTCAGAACCCCAATAATGTCCGGCAGCGGTGGTATCGACGTTATCGACTTTATCCCCTTCTTCATCAATGACGGGAACTCCATTTTCATCGACAACAGTGGTTAAAGCTTCTGCGCCCAAATCCCGTAACAATTCGGGGAAATCTTCGTTTAAAGTAAAGTAGTGATCGTGATCTGCTGTGACAATGAGTAGGTTCTCTTCGTAACCGCCATTGGCTTGAATCCAAGCATCCACTTCTGCAACAGCATCATTGAAAGACAGTAATGCACCAATAGAGTTATCTAAATTATTATCGTGCATTGCCCAGTCAATGTCACCCCCTTCAATCGTCACCCAGAAGCCATCGGGATCATCACCGAGAACGTCTAAAGCTGCGGCAGATAACTCAGCTAAGGTGGGGTTGGCATCCAATTCAGAGGCAATAAATTCTGCGTCGGTTTCTCCTTCTTCCAGGGGTCGTTCATTATCCAGACGAGAACTGAAACCCGTATTACTATAGTCACCATTGGCGGTTCTCCAGGGTAAGTTACCCCCCTGACCCCGTGTGCCATAGAGACCAAACAGTTTATCTCCGGCATTGACATCAAGACTGGCAGCAGTTGTTGCTAAGACTTCAGAAGCATTCTCACCCCGTTCAACAAATGTATAGACGGTTTCGCCGTTGCGGAGTTGTTCTAGGGTTCCAGCGTCCATGTAACGTTCATCACCCCGACCATCCGGGTGTCCGCCACCGAGAACTAATTCCGGCTGAGTATCGTTGAGAATTTGCCAAAGAATGTTATCATCTTCAATTAAGATCGGTTCGCCATTTTCATCTAATCGTTGAATTGGATCGCCATTTTCATCGGTAACGACAACGGGTTCTGTACCATGATCGTGATGATCTTCGTGAAGCGGAACCCCAAATTCATCGAGAACAACTTCTACTTCAAAGTTCTCAGTTCGTTCTGTAGCAGTTAATTTATTCCGTTGGCTAACATGACCAATAGCAGAACCGGGGGTAGCGTGGCTGAAGGGAACCGAACTGACAACACCGAAGGATTTACCTAAATCACGGGCTGTTTCACCCAGGGTTTCAATATCATCTTCGTAGATATCTACCCCAATTCCACCATTATAGGTTTTAACCGCAGAATAGAGTGTTGTTGCAGTATTAGCAGAGTCAGGATAAATATTTTTGGGATATTCTGGATCGCGATCTGCTAACCAAGGTAAAACTCGACCTCTAGTGGTATCGTAAGTATTTTGGAATCCTCCCAAGGCTTCACCCACAGCAGCAGCGAAGTCAAAGTTAACGGTTCCTTGATGTTGAATCGAACCTGAGGCGGGTGTAAATCCATTTTCTAAGGTAAAGACAAAATCTGTACTTTCAATAATGGGGAAACCGACTTGAAAGTCTTCACTAAAGGCAGTTCCGCTACTATCTGCACCCGTTAAAGTAAGATAACCCTCTCCAGCTAATAAATCTGTATCGAGGGCAACACTGGTAGTACCGGAAGTCAATGTATACCCAGACGGATCTCCCGTTACAGTGGCATCGATGCGTGTATCTCCCACGTCTGCCCCAGCCAGTCCATCGTCTCCTAAGACATTTGCTAGTTCAGGAGAAACTAACAGATCTGCACCACTAATTTCTAGGATACCAGCTACGGCGGAAATCACTTCCGGTGAACTAATATCAAATAGCGGTGTATTTAAACTAACAGTATCAGCAACAAAGAAGCCGCTAGTCTCCTCAGTTACTCGGTCAGCATCAAAACCAATCGAAAAGTTACCCACTTCGAGGGGAACAATTTCTCGTTCAAATACGGGGTCTTGGTCGAACCCAGGATCGAAGATATCCAAGATAGGGGCTTCACTACCATAGCGTAGTTCTGGGAAAAACCCTTCCACTTGAGCGGGTTCATCGGTAAGGTCGTCAAATTCAAACCCTTCTCGAATGGCTGCCACGCCAGTTTCGCGGTCTAAAGTATCGCCTTGAAGGGCAGAATTTGTTTTATCTCCATCAATATAGGTGGCGCTAGTGGTGGCAATTTCATACCCTTCTAAGTCTTGAAATGCTAAACCAAACCCTACACCTTCGGTATAAAATTCACTCAGAGTGTTGCCTGTTGCACCCTCATCTATTAATTTTTGAATTGCAGCGGCACGAGTAATTTCCCAGCCCATACCGTCGCCAATCATAATGATGACGTTCTTCGCCATATTTCCCCCGATTTATTTTTTAGTGAAAAACAAGCTCTCGGATGAAAGATTTTATAAATAAAATTCCAATAGTTTTGAGGCTGCTTTTTAATGGTCGATATAGATATTAATCAGATAATATTAACGTCTAACTATCAAATATTTAAGTTTTGTTTAAAATTTTAAACAAAGTTTTTTAATAGGATTTAACTTATGTTTAACCCTTCGTAACTGTTTGTGTGATACCATACAATGCTATGCATAAATCACTGATTCATCTATTCAAAAATTATGCCTAAATGCATTCTTGATTGATCTCAAACGAAGCGCTAATAATATTAGTCAAGAGTTGAAAGTGTTACTGTGTAACTAAGATAACAGCCCTTAAAAAAAAACTTAACCCTATCTTATATCAATACCAGGTTAATGAATTATTCAGTAGAGACGTAACTAAGGATTTATGCTGCTTGTTTCTCCCATTCGTCAATTACTTCTTGAATATCTATTTCATCTCCAAATTTATCCTTTAATTCTCCGACTAGCTTCCCATAATCGCGATCCCAATCATTATCTTCTGAGTAAAAAACATCTGTAAAGTCTGACCCGGCATCAGTTTTTGCTAGCGCACTCACTATTTTGCAGAAGTCTCCGTCTGGAGGCATCGCACCTAAAACAGCCACAACCAGGGATACAAATTCTTCAGTTTTAATATTTATTTTAGCTGCCGTCAATTAGTATATATATTAAAATAAGATAGTAAAACTCTGACGAAATGATCGTCAAATAATGTACCTTTTTACACCAAATTTAGACGGAGGGGAACTGTTGATCCAATACCACAACTCCCGTTTCATCAGAAAAATTTTGATCGACAAAAGGTCAGCTTACTGTCCTAATTGTTCCAGTTCTTGTTCTCGTTGTGAATCTCTATCTTTGGGCTTGAGCCATTCCGGCCACAAACTGACTAAAAATTCTCGGGTCGTCACACTGGCATTCTGCATGGACTGGGGTAAAAACTCATAAGTATCCCCAGAAGTGATAAACGTTGCTAGGGCTAGTAAAAATAGAATTCCAAGCAGTTTCTTCGGACTCATAATTCAATCTATAATGATTGTAGGATCGATGTGACTATAACGGTCAAAGAATTTGACATTCTCCCAGTTTAAGCACTGAAGATTATTGACAAATTCCGAGGGGAAGATTCAAAGCAAAATTGAGAAGCCCCCTATCGACTCACTGAAAATTTAATCATTTTTTATTAAAAATAGCAATAATAGTCACAGGGGTACAACGATATTGTATTATTAGACTAAGGGTTCTATTTCAATCCACACCCCAGTTTCAGGTGTACCCGGAACAAACTCAACCGTGAGTTGAGGTAAACAACTGAGACGATCGTCTTTTAAAATGCCTGCACCATTGAGAGTGAGGGCATCTAAACAGGCTCCTGCTAAGTTATCAATATCAGAATTCGTGCGATGATTTCCAAAAAAGCGTAGAGAAATGGCTGCCTTTTGTAAGGGGAATTGGGGGGTGGGATGAAGTTCGCACATTTGACGATAGAGTTCAACCTCAGCTTGGTTGCGCCAAGCGCGATATCGTTGAGGTAAATAAGTGCCATTACCGGTGACCCGAGGACGGGCTTTAGGCACAACCCCACCCGCTAGGCAAAAGCGGATAATACCTGTTTTAGAGTTAGGGGAAGGGGAAGAGGAAGGGGATAGAGAGGAGGGGGGAGTCTGGACAAAATCAACATCTATCACGGCTTCAGGAGATGGCGGGAGAGAAGCATCAGGGGCTTGCTTAACCACAGATTGAGTTGATTTGACCAGTTCCGGTAGGGCAGGAGTTTCTGCTGGTTGAGAGGCTTTTTGATGGGAATGATCTGCCTCGTTTACAGGGTCTGGAAACACAACGGTTTGAAATGAATTTTCCGACTTTTTATCAGCGTTTCCTACTGTTTGATTTTTCGGAGGGTTTTGAGGGGGTGAAGGTAGGATAGATTTCTTTTGAGATTTTGCAGTCAGATAGAGTGGCAAATTTTGAGGGAAATGGGAACATTTACTGGCCATCTCCATATAAATATGGGCAGTATCTGGACGAAGCTGACAGTGGGTGGTTAACCAATATTGCCATCGTTGAGGGGATAATTTAGATCGCACTTCAATTAACCCAACCCCAGCATTGCAGGCATGAATTAAAGCGGTTTTGGGTGAGTGAATGCAACGCTGATGTTCTTGATGAATACGATTGGTAATTTGATCGAGTTCAGTATATGAATTGACAGGTTTTTGAGTCAGTAAAGCATTCATCATCAGCGAAGTTACGAATATAGTATGTACGGGAATAGGGAGACAGGCCAATAGTCAGATTTTAAGTTGCTGTTAAGTTGCATGACTGGCACTCTCGGCGTAGATATTCCTGTTTCTGCTTAGCATAACCTTAGACGATTTGCCTCAAACGGGGATACACCGCTGTCACCTATTACCCGGCTTTTAATTAACAATTTAGAGATCCACCTGCTGAACTGAATTTTAAGCGTTTGCCATACCTTTAACCAGAACACCTGGTTCTTTCTGGATGGGTATCACATTTAGGATATCGGTATCAGCACAATATTTCAAGTCATCATAACATTCTAGTCGCTGCAACCGTTTGCCGTGAGTTGCAGAATTCATTAGCTGATACAGTTGGTCTTTCCATTGTGAGTACAAGGCAACTGCACCGTATACTTCATCATTTCCTGCTAATTTTTCTAAAGGATAACCGTGTTGAGTCGCTAGACTTTCTGCGATCGCCCCGGCACAAACTGTATCCTCTAGAGAATAGCTGCCTTCCCAACCTGAACCCACAATCCATACCGTAACGTCAGTTTGTTCACTCAGATATTTTACCACGGTTTGGCGATTCACTAAAGCGGCTGTTAACACAGTTGGAGCATCCTGAACCCTTTGTAGGGCGCGGGTTCCGTTAGTTGTTGTCATAAATAAGCGTTTCCCTTCAACCACATCGGCCCTGCAGTTGAGGGGAGAATTTCCCAGATCGCAACCTTCTACCATTTTGCCACCCCGTTCACCAATACGAATGCGTTTATCCTGGGGCCATTGTTGGCTGACTTGCATTAATTGATCGACATCGCTAAATACTTGGACTGCTTCTGCCCCTGCATTTAGGGCTGTTGCAATGGTTGTTGTTGCCCGTAAAACATCTACAACAACGGCGCAGTCGGGTTGAGTCTCTACCGGAGTTTGTTCAGGGGTATGGTAAATAAAGAGCTTCACAGTTCACCGAATTCAGTAAGCTTGCCAGTCTTCTATTGTACGGGTGTTTGGCTATTTGTCATATTTTATTT
>CAYNXM010000039.1:0-6988 GCA_964401105.1 uncultured Lyngbya sp.
GAAGCGGAGGCAATTGCTTTAGCTGTCGAAACTCAAGCGCAACAAGTCTTGATTGATGAACGTCGGGGTCGGCTAGTAGCAGCGAGACTCAACCTTCGATACATTGGTATTCTAGGAATTTTAGTTGAAGCTAAAAGTCAAGGTTTGATTACGGAGGTTAAACCTGTGTTGGATGCTTTAATTGACAATGCTGGATTTTGGGTAGCAGAGGCTTTATACAATCGAGTTTTGAGACAGGTTAATGAACTTAATAAAGAGGGTTAAACTGCCCGTTTTTTGTAAACAAATAATCCAGGTAAAAAATTATTCTTGCTGACTGCTACAATTATGAATGATGAATTTGATAGAATCTGATTAAATTAGAGTTTTTATATCAATTATGCCAATTGTTAGTGAAGTTCCCAATAACTTAAAACGAATTGAATATAAACGCTCAACAAAACGTGGGCGTATATTTGCAGAAGACCATTATACCCAGAAAGAACTGGATGAATGGGAAGCACAAGGAGAGGAAAAAGCCCGAAAAGGATACCCTCGATTTAAAAAGCTTCAGAAACAGTTCATTAATACCCATCCTAACTGGTACATTGCTATCGATGTTGATTGTGGTTATTATTTATTGGATGAAGATTGGGAAAATCTGATCGGGCGAATCAAGCGATATTGTCCCAAAGTTTCCTCCATGATGATCTATAAGATCAATGAAGATGGAACTTGTGGAAATATTTAATGATTCACGGACAATTTAGAGAAGATGGTGGTTTGATGTTTGAAGTCGGTTTAGTCACCTCCAATGGAGATATTTTGACAACCGATGTACTTTTAGATACGGGATTTACCGCTGGTTATTTAGCCATTGACAAGCAAGATATCTCAGCCTTTAACTGGGAATTAAGTGAATCAGATATCACAATTTCTATAGCCCAAGGAAAGGGTCAGTTTGATATTTATGAAGGTCATCGGTACACCGGATGAGCAAATCCGGTGCCTTCTTGCAAAAGTTGCTCATGGGGGAAACCCCCAAGACCGCAATGAAAGCGCTGCGATGACCGCCCTTCGCGGTCAAATTATTATTGATAACAAACTGTTTACAATTCCAGTTCAAGTAGGAAAGAACTTGCCTGAAATTATTATAGGCGTTAAGTGGTTAAAACTATTTAACCTTGTAGTTGATTATCCAGATGTTTTGACTTTAGAATATAAAGGTTGATTCCCATTCTGGGGGATTGTCAGACTCATAGTTTATTAAAGCGGTTTTAGATTTTTGTACAATATTCAGACTAAAACCCCAGTTTTTGAACCGCTCTCCGCTTCGTCTCCTCACCCCGTCTATCATACTTAGCAGTGGTCACCGGACTGGCATGACCCGCCAACTTTTGCACCGTCACAATATCAACCCCCGCATCCAACAAATCACTACAAAATGTCCGCCGAAAATCATGGGGACTGAAGGACTCAACCCCCGCCTGAGATGCCCGTTTCTTTAATATTCGCCAAACCGCATCTGAATTCATCGGTCTATCCAGTTGTAACTTTCCACTCTTCCAAATCCGACATAACAACGGCCCTGGTGAATTCCCTCTAACCTTCAACCACCTCTCTAAACAAATTATCGCCTCCCCACTCAAATACACCGTCCGTCCTTTCCCTCGTTTTCCCCGGCGCACCACCAACGACTCATTACTAGAATTCCAATCCCGTAACTCTAACTTCACCAACTCCGAACGCCGTAACCCCGTCCCTCTGAGAATGGCAATCAATGCCCTATCCCGCAAATCCATTGCACTGTCTGAATGACACGTCTCCAACAACGATGTAATTTCAAGCGCAGAAAGCGATCGCCCTCTATCTTCCGACTCCCCCTCAATATTAGGAAAATCAATTGCCTTGTTATAACTATCCCCATCCATACCATTCAACTTGTATGCTTCCTTCAACACTCTTCTCAACGCCGATAACATCTTATTCGCCGTCACCGGGGCAAACTTTCTCATCAATGCCACCCGCACCGCAGCCGTATGGTGATAACGCAGCTTCGTCCAGTCTAACGTCAACGCATCACATTCTCCTCCGGTTAATAGACCCGCAATCGTATTAAGCGCATAACGAATCGTACGGGTTGACCCCTCTCCCAACCCCGATAAATAGACCGCCGCCGGATGTTGAGTTAAAGGAATTGGTTCCCTCAACTTCAGAGAATCAGGCAGTTTCTGGTTAAGTTGAGTAGACATTACACGCTCAAGATGAGATTCTCACGTCTAATTATTTCACACATTAGGGCCTGTGGGTGATGTTGTCAGTTCGCGCATAAAGTGAAATTTGTTGCACATAAAGTGAAATTTATTTGCACATAAGCTGAAAAAAAACTTCCACAACAGGGATTCACCTCACGTAACCGTAAGGATTCCAGTGTAATCGGGGCTTTTCACATTCACAGAACAGTCTTCTTCATGAGGGTCAGAAATTTTCAACTTATGCGCTAATCAGTGCGGAAATTTTCACTTTATGCGTTAATAATTTTCATAGAGATGTGTAAATCTGAGGGCTGAAAGTATTGAAACATCGTTCTGAAAATTTCAACTTATGTGCAAACCGACACTGTCAGTTCGCGCATAAGTTGAAAATGTCGCGCATCTCTGTGAAATTTACTGGCGCATAAGCTGAAAAAAAAACTCCCACAACTGGGATGCACATCACGTAGCCGTAAGGATTCCAGTGTAATCGGGGCTTTTCACCCAGATGCGAACAGTCTTCTTCATGAGGGTCAGAAATTTTCATAGAGATGCGTGAATTAGTGCGGAATTTTTCACTTTATGTGCAACAAATTTCACAGAGATGCGCGAATTCATGAGCCAAAACCCCTATAACTTCGTTCTAAAAATTTCACAGAGATGCGCGAACTTACACACATCTGGGATGAAAATTGCTTACATATTCAAGGGGCGATCAGGTCGTGTGGAAAGAGTCCGGAGCGCGGATTGCGTAATTCAACTTTTATGATCGTATCACCTTTTTGCAGGTCTGGACTCTTTCTAAATATTGCCCTGATTGAGGGTTGCTGCCATCAAAACAACAGTACTTAGCTCCCGAAGATGCTACTACATCCAGAAGTAGGGAACAGCTTTGCTAGTTTTCCCTATAGAAAAATTGCAAATAGTGGGTTGTGTAAAGTTATTGGTAAATTTTCTAGTTTGATTTAGGTACGGTACAGTAGGTGTCGCGACCTGCAATCATCAGTCACTCGACCCACAATCATCGGTACTTTGAGACCACAATAACTGCAACTATAAATTAGTCTCAGACCACATTATTTGCAACTGAGACCACAATCATAAATTCTACGGCTAACGCCACGCTTCGCGAACGACCCACAATAATTGCAACACTATAGCACTACGCAAAAACGTTAGGACAATTTTTGAAGGCTGCATCAACACATTCTCTGACTGTTTTAAATTCAGGTAGCATTTGTTTCATCCATGTTTTTAAAACTGACCACCAGTTTTCAATCTTATTCAAATCAGGGGAATAAGTAGGTAAATACCAGATTTCACATCCAGCATCTTCAACAATTTCTCTGATACTTTCTCCAGAGATGAAAAGTAGCGTTATCAACAATAATAATATCTCCGGGTTCCAATTGAGGAATTAAACTTTGAGATAACCAGACTTCAAATAAATCTCGATTACAACATCCCTCAAAGGTTAAAGGAGCTAAGATTTTTCCATCTTTCAAAGCACTAATCCAACTGACTCTTTCTCTACTTGCTCCGTCCTATACGCCGAGGAAACCTCGGCGCGGGCGGTGCGCTTTTTTTTTCCACATTTTAGAGCATAGCATCTTTCTCCTCTAAGACTATAACCATACGGATAGTCATCTCTATTGTCAAATCCCGCTTCATCTACGTAAACTCTTCTTTTTTTATCTATTCTTGAGATTTTTGCTCTGAAATATTCTCGTTCTGTTTCATTTCTTTCCTGGTATCCATAAGTTTTTTTTTCTAGTTATTCCTAATTTTTGGCAGGTGTAGCTAATATTTTGTTGAGTGATGTTATCTCCCCATATTTCAGCCATCCTCGTTTGAGTTTTATCATAATTTTCCTTGACAAACAGCTTGAATTTTTCTTCATCTTCAATTTTACTATGTCTTCCTTGTTTGTTAGCGATCGCCCTGAAGTCTCCTGTTTCTTTTTCCCTTTTTAGCCAGAGATCCAAAGTATTACGACTAATTTTCAATAAACGACAGACGTTCACTTTTTTATGTCCTCTTTTTACGGCTTCAATTGCTTTCCTTCGTAAATCATAGCTATAAGGTGCTGACATAATTGGTAGCGATCGCGTAGCTCGGCGTAAGCCGTATCGCCCGATCGCTTGATGACTTCTTTTCTATTATATACTATTATATAAACGTCCTAACCAAAATGCGTAGTGCTATAGAATAAGACCCAAGGACATGGGCCTTGGAGCTGATATCTCACTCTCCTAGTCAAGAGTAGTAGCAATACTCTTGATTAATATTTATTGACTGAGCATTTAGTTTCCACACAGCTCATTTAAGTTTCAGACTTCACGGGCTATACTAACTAACTTTCATTCAGCGTTTTTAATGCTTGTTTAGCAATACTCTCAGCATGAGCCGAAGTCACTTTTTGATACCGCAATGTGGTTTGAATACTCTCATGTCCCATTAATGCTCTTAACTCCTCAATCCCCATTAACCCGACTCTTTCAGTGGCAAAAGTGTGTCTGAGGTCATGAATTCTTGCTGATTTTAATTCAGGAATAACAGTTATAGTATTCACCCAATCTTCATAGGCTTGAGCATAACTCAAACGAGTGATGTTAACAGTGGTTGGATGTTGAGCCGTAAATAAAGCAGGAGAATTAGGGAATCGTTCAAATTGAATATATTCTCTTAACAGACTACCCGCCTCTTGACGATAAAAACACCAACGCTTTTTATTTCCTTTACCGATGACTTGAAAACGAGACTTGTCAGTCTCAATATCAGTCAAATTCAGAGCTAAAACCTCACTTATTCTAGCTCCAGTCTGATGCAATAACTTAATTAAAGCATACAATCGCAGGTTTCCAACTGATTCAATAGCATGATACATGAGGTCAAGTTGCTGGGTTGTGAGATAGCGAATGACTGCATCTGAACTATATTCTCCACGTTCTACATTCGGTTTTCTCAGTTTGAGCCTATGGATAGGATTGACCTCAATATAGCCTTCATCTACAGCAAAATTCATCAAAGCTACTACAATACTTTGGTGTTTGCGATGAGTTGTATAAGCCAGATAATTGAGGGAATTCAGGTAATCTTTTAATAGTTGACGAGTTAATAACTCAATTTTCGCTCTTTCCATACTCAGATAAGAGGGGAGATAAAGCATATTCATAGGATTTAAGCGTTTTGGGAGATAAGTCAGAACGCTCTAAAAAGTGAGTGGCAACTTGAGCGAATGTAATTGACTGGATCATTTTAATAGCTGTTGCGGTAGAATACGGACAGTGAGCGTTTAGAACAGCGTGCCATGCACACTTTAGCAGCTTCCATTGCCCCTCAAACCCATGAAACATTAGGAAATTACGTACGACGGCTGCGGGAGGAAAAAGGCATCAGTCAGCAACAACTGGCCGCTTCTTCTGGTGTGCATCCCCAGAGTATTGGCAAAATTGAACGGGGAATTACTACTAAATTGAATCACAAAACCCGCAATGGGTTGGCTCATGCTTTAGCCATTCCGGCTGAATATTTGGATGCTGTGGTTAAAGGCGTAACATTGGAAACCCTGGGTTCTCTTAAAATCTGTCCCCACTGCTGGACACCGGGAAATCCACCAGAATCTTCTTGGAATGACCCCCGCGCCAAGTTTTGTTTCATCTGTGGACATTCATTATTATCTCAATGCCGTCACTGCAACCATCCCATTGATTCCTATCAACACCGCTTTTGTCCGATGTGCGGAACTTCCTACAAACATCAACCTAAATCTCAGGCAGTGGGGAAAGTTAATGGCGGGTAAACGCATCCCCTCAGAAGCGTTACTGGACTTGCGCCGACGGTTAGATGCCTTGCCATCTCGCAGTGGACAACGACGCATTCTGATGGAAGAAACAGCCCATCTCTATGGTGTTTCTAAAGATACCCTGTATCGTGCTTTGAGAGAATATGGCAAACCCACCGCAACTCGCCGCATTGACCAGGGTAAACCCCGTATCATGGCAAAAGAGACCTTAGAACGCTATTGTGAGGTAATTGCAGCCATTAAAATTCGTACCTCCAACAAGAAAGGGCATCACCTCTCTACCACTGAAGCGATTAGACTGTTGGAAGAACATGGCATTGAAACCCCAGACGGCTATCTGCAAGCATCCCCTGGACTTTTAAAAAAGACGACTGTTAACCGTTATTTGAAGCAATGGGGATATGACCATGACCGTATGACCCGGCAACCTCCTGCGGTAAGGTTTCAAGCCGAACACAGTAATGATTGTTGGCAGTTTGACTTAAGTTCCTCTGACCTCAAACATCTACAACAACCCTCTAACATTCAACCAGGGCGAGGAAAACCTCTGTTGATGCTTTACAGCGCCATTGATGACCGCAGTGGGGTGGCTTATGTGGAATATCACGAAGTCTATGGGGAAGATGTAGAAGCCGCATTGCGCTTCCTATTCAATGCCATGTCCCCTAAACCCGAATCTGACTTTCGTTTTCAAGGCATTCCCCGAATGCTGTACATGGATAATGGGGCAATTGCCAAAAGTAAGGTATTCCAAAACGTGATGAAATACCTGGGGGTCGAAATTCGCACCCATCTACCCAACGGTAAAGACGGACGACGGGTGACAGCGCGGTCAAAAGGCAAGGTAGAACGTCCCTTTGGCAGCATTAAGTCTATGCAGGAAACCCTCTACCACCTGGATGAACCCTTAAATGAAGCCGAAGCCAATCAGAAAATCAGGCAGTTTCTCCAT
>CAYNXM010000040.1:0-4801 GCA_964401105.1 uncultured Lyngbya sp.
TCAGAAGATAAAACTTGAACACTAAATTAAAAATTCTTTCTCGATTATCTTTGAATATTTTTGTCCACCCAGAATGAGTTTTATTAGGTGATAAGAAAAATACATAGGTTTTACCATCACTGCGTGACAGAAAGTACCCAATCTTTGAATATTCTACATCTCTTCCGTTTTCAGACAGCCTTTCTTTGATTTGCTGTTTAATATATTTATGCCGTCTTTTATAATAACTTGAGTTATCATCTTCCGAGGCTTCGTCTTCAGAATCATCATTCTGATCGGGAGAATATTTAAGTTCAAAATACTCTATTCCTCTATCGTTTTTAAAAAGATATTGAAAAACTTTTTCAGCAATGTCTTGTTGGGGATTCTCTAGTATCTGTAGCTGGTTAGTTCGTGAAATATCTGATGATGCTTTAGTCAGTTGATTTTTCATTTTATTTTTTTTTATTTGTTTAATAAAAAGTCTCTTAGTATAGTCGATTCAACTGGATGATTATGAGAATTAAAGTAAATTAAATTACCCGAGAATAATGTTGACGAGTGTTGAGCATTTTTTGCTTTGCTTGCGTGTAGATTGAGTAGTAATCCTTTAACTGCTTTAAACTTTGGATAATCTTCAGGAATTATCTTTAGCTTATTCTTGGCTTTTTCTAGTGTTTCACTGGAAAGGCGATTTCCCGATGATTTACTCCAGGCTTTAACATCAATACAGAATAACATATTGTCTTTGATGTAGTAAAGATCGAATTTCTCGTACAGCTTGCTATACTTCTTAAAATCTAATAATGCCTCAAAACCATAGAAGGCTTTTATGGCTTTCCAGTCTTTACCTTTGAAAATTATATCTTGAATCCAGCGTTGCACAAAGTTTTCAGTGAATGATGGATACAACATATCGTAAAGGAAATACTGACGTGGAATATAAGTATCAAAAATTGCGGGTTGGGGAATCAATTGATTGTATATTTTGTAAATTGAATCAATAGAGGAATTTAGGACTTCAATTTCATTCCCTGCCAAATCATAGCTTTTAGAATTAGTCTTTAGATATTCTGGATATAATCGCTTTTGATAATCATATCTTTTTTCTCCATTGATGCTATCGCTGATAATTTGGAACTTTTTCCCGTCGTCTTCGACTGAAGCTAAATAAGGCGTAAATTTGAATTGTTCTGAGTTGTAATAAAATAATGACTTAATAAATTCATCGGGAATTTCTTTTAACTTTCTTAACTTTTCTAAATACTTTTGAGGATCTCTGAATGCAATCGGATCTCGTAACGCCTCCCAGACTGTCTTAATATCAAATGTATGTTGTTTTTGATGAAATAGTTCTATTTGATTTAACAGGGTTTCTCTAAACTCTTGAAAAGCTAATTCTGCTTCAATCTCATCATAAATATGTTCCTCATAATTAGGAATAGATCGCTTTTTTTCTTCTTCTCGAACATTTAAGTATACTGCGTAGTTGTTAACCGAAAGTTTACGAATTTCATTGGGTTCTTCTCGTTGCAAATAATTATATAAATTAATTAAGTTTTTCCGGGTTTCTTCATTAATAAATATTTTGATAACTTGACCGGGAAAATCTCGTCTTTCCGTTCTGCCAATTGCTTGTAAAATTCCTTTACCTAATAATATTTGATGTTGCTGCTGCCGAAAGTAGCCGGCTTCTGGTTGACTGAGATATTGATTAAAGTCTTTAATTTCTAAATTAGAATCCCCAAGACTAACAATACTCTTCATTAATGCAAAATGATAGTGTGTAGTAGATTTTTCAGGAGTTTTATCTTTTGATTTTTTAGCTGTGGAATTCATTACCGTATAATAACTATCCATTAATAAAACTAAAGAATCAAAATCTTTTTCTTTACCCTCTTTATTTTTGATAATCGGATTTAATCCTTTAGATGCGGACTGATAAGCAGAAATAAATAAGATTTTCTGTCCTTCTTTTTCAACGAGTTCATCTAAATACGTTCTCCGACTCGTTTTATCGTAATAATCTTTATCAAAGGAAGCTTGATATAATATCAATTTAATCGTAATATCACTTTTATATTTTTTGGGATGATTTACTTTCACGTAATATATATTGGGGTGAGTAGGTGATGCTTCAAATATAAAATTAGTATGATTGATTTTCGTGCAATCCTGAATAAATTTTTCAATCCAGCGTAAAGTTTGAGTAAAAGCAAGCATTTCTTGAATAGAATCATCTTCAAACAGATAAAATAGGAAATGAATAAATTTTATTAACTCTTGTTCCTTGTAACGGCTAAAGAAAGTCATCTGTTGTTTTATTTCATTGATAAAATCTGGCAAATTAAGTTCTATAAATCTTTCGACAACTGCTTTGGTTTTATCATTCGGAAAAGAAGAGACATCTGGATTAAAAAAGCTGACTGTAATCTCTCTATTTTCTTGACGATAATTTCTAATTTCTTCACAAAGCTCAATTTCTGATTGATTCATGGGTTTTAAAGCAGTTTTACCCGATTCATTCCGCAGTTTATCTTCTAAATAACATAGGTCATAACTCGTCGTTAAATCCCCGACAATTCCCCCTGTTGCCGAGATTAGGAAAATGATATTAGTACTATTTTCTAATATAGAATTTATTTTATATTCTGGGGAAGTAAAGATAGCAGTACTACCGATAGAAACTTCTCTGAGTTTAGGATCGATTAGTTTTTGATAACGATAAATTTCTTTGATATTAATGATTGACTTATTACTTTCATAAACATAGTTCCGATCTAAGTATTTCGTCTTTTGATTTTCTGTTATATTCTTTTCGTTTTCATTTGCTTTTTGAACTTTAGAGATTTGTTGTGACCAAATATCTAGAGAACGAGATTGAGAATCTTCAGCCTTTTTAGCATCTAGAACATTAACCAAAATATCCTTAATTTGTTTGATTTGCGATCGCATGGCTAGAATTGTATAAATTAATTCCGCTACAGAGGTTTGATCTGAAACTTCGCCCTGATCGATGTAAACATGACCACCCGATTTTTTACTTAAAAATAAGTTTCTTAGAGATTCAATATTATAAATATATAAGTTATTGTATGAAAAAATATTCATCAAGTCATCGCTAATTTTATTGTAAAGCTTCTGAGGAATCAACAAACTTTTAGTATTCTCAAATTTTGCCAATACTCTAGCTAACATCTCAAAGTTTAATTCAATCGGATTCTCTTCATTATAATCATCAAAAATAGCCACAATTTCTTCTAAGGATTTCTCCAGACCTTTATTGATTGATATGGCTTCTTGCAAAAACTCAATGGAATTTCCCTCTTCGGAAGTCAATCTTTGATATGCTGGAGCATATTCTTGCAGTTGTGGTTGAATATTTTTGTCTTTCTCGATATATTCTTGTAGTTCATGAAAAGCACCTTTATTCTGAGCGAGAAATTTTAATAACTTTCTGTTTTCATTATTCTGTTTTGAAAATAGAATAGAAAATTCCCTAATGATTGATGACAAAGCATTATTGATGGCTAATGCTTCAGGGGAAATAATATCAATCTTTTTATCTAGAATAATTTGATAACCATCTTCTTGTTCATCAAGGGCAAAGATAAATTTTTTAGATGGGTTTGTAGACTGAATCACGTATTGATCGAGATCTTCGCTTTTCTTGATCCAGGTTTCGTTATTATGCTTAAAATAGGGAATCTTTGTTTCAAACTTTTTATAAGTCAGCATCAAAATACCAGATTTCTCTCGTAAGAGATAGAGAGGAAAGAATATTTCAATTAACTTTAATAACTCCTTTTTACAATAATCTTGATGCAGGTCATGTTTAATGATGAATTCTAAAAAGCTCTCAAATAAACTATTGAATTCTCGTTTAGCTTTCAGGATTGCAGATTCTTTCAGCTTTTCATCCCCGAAATCAATTTTTTTGATATACTCAAGACGATCCATTACACCTGGTACTTTATTCAGTTTTTGTTGCTCTTCTTGAGCCTTTTCTGGAGAAGAAACTTTTGAGGCTTTTTTCCACAATCCTTTATTTTTAAGAATCGATGGTATACATTGCTTGTAGAACTTAATATATTCATCTGTCATCTTCATTTCTAATGAATTAAGCTTATAGACAGGAATATCTTTGTATTGCTTCTTAACTGATGTTGGAATAGATAAATGTGCTGTTAATGGGGCAACATATATACTAACTATCTGGATATCGGGATACTTTTCAATCGTTTCACATGTTGCTTGAAACAGTTGATGACTCTTCCCCGATCCTGTACCATAATTGATCAGTTTGAGTTGAGAACGGTTTTCTTGAAAACTATCTTCAATTGTTGTCTGATACGAATTCAGAATTTTGTGACGAACTGATTCTAACTGATCAAAGTTTCTTTGCTTTTCCATTGATATACTATCGGTGTTATTGAGAAAACAAACCAGCGTTCAATTTCACTGCCATACCATAGTAGTGAAAAATGATTTATAAAAATTATGATAATAGAGATTAGCGAAAATTTCAATCTGTTTGAGTGTGCTATTTCATGCCAACCTCAAGGCGATCGCTAGGAAAAGAAAACAACAAAGTAGTAAAGGTGATACAGCTAATTAGATCGCGATCTAATTATTTCTCATCCCCTGATTTATTCTAGAAACTAGATGTACTCCCTCAACATCATTCTCAGGATTAAAATCTCAATTTCGTCAATTGTCATAGATTGCCCCAAAGTCAAATTTTCGTTGATAGAATCTAACATGAATCTGGTACAATCTAGAAAATGCTATGACGGAAAATGTTTGGCGCGACGGAGACGGA
>CAYNXM010000041.1:0-26742 GCA_964401105.1 uncultured Lyngbya sp.
CTTTACTGGCGAAATGATTAACCGTCTACATGAGGTTTTCGAGGCTTTGCTTGAACAGCAAGATTGTAAGCTGGTGAGCTTCGATGGAGAAAAAGACCATGTTCACCTACTCATCCAGTATCATCCCGATATCCATCTGAGCAAGTTTGTTAACTCGTTAAAGAGTGTTTCAAGCCGAAAAATAAGAGTAGAATTTGGTGAACAACTAGCCAGGATTTACTATAAAAAACCTGTATTGTGGAATAGTTCTTACTTTATTGCTAGTTGTGGAGGGGTAACTATTTCTGCTCTTAAAAAGTACATTGAACACCAAAACACGCCTGAGATGGGCAACAAAGACCCTGTGCAAAATTCATCCCACACTCACGCTCCGCTTTGAGATGTGGGGCTTCTTTTGCCGGAAGCTAAAATCTTTACAGGTAAATCAGATTGATGATACCAACGGTTGAGAGTCTCAATAAACGGCGCTCTATCGGCTTTATACTTAGTGTGAACGAAAAATGTTCAAATTGGTCAAATAACAGAATTAAAGGCTTATCGACGCTGTTAACGGCGGCTGAGAGGAGGTCAAGAAAGTCTGAATTTGCTGCGGTTTCGGGTAGTTGGAGTTGTTTAATCAGGGCCTGACGAACGGTTTCAGTGGGTTCTTGGTCAGAAAATCGTACATAAACCCCAGAATGGCTGGTATCGGATTGAGATAGGGTCGGCCACATCCCTGCTTGCATAAAAGAGGTTTTCCCGCATCCTGAGTCTCCCATCAAAACCCCAATGCGAAACGTAGGACTGAGAATGGCTTCTAAACAGTCTCGTAGAATGCGGTTCCGTTGCAGACGACTAAAAATTTCTGCATCTTCTCGTCGGAAGGGACGTAACCCTTTAATTGCCTTTCGTTCGGTTAAATCAACAGGTTCAGCATCTGTGGCGCGAGGCATTGTCACCACGGCAACTGCTAAAGCGGTGACGAAAATACCGCCAACAATTAGCCAAAATAACCCCCAGGGAAATTTTTCAAATTGTTGGTTAATCCAATCTTTAAAAAATTGACCGATAAAGGCTAATCCTACCCCTGCTAAAACCAGCAACATAAACCAGTTACGGCGTTGAATCAGTTCTGCTAGCCAACGGATAAATTCTGCAACAGTTTCGGTTGTTTTCTGAAAGGTTTCTAAGATGGAAGCGGATGGAGAGTCAGAACTCATAATCAGACGGCTAATTTTAAAATATAATTTTATCCATATTTTATTTAGTTCTATTGTAGCCGAATCAGTTCACAATATAATATCAATGATTTAGGTTGGGAATCTCAATCACAAATTCTGTCATTTGTTCAGGAATAGAATGACAACTTAATTTACCGCCATGTTTTTCCACAATAATTGAGTGAGCAACAGATAACCCAATGCCTGTGCCTGAACCCACTGGCTTTGTCGTAAAAAATGGGTCAAATATTTTCTGTTGAATGGCAGTTTCTATTCCACAGCCATTGTCTATAATCCGAACTTTAACTGTATTATCAATAGTATATTCTGTACAAATAGTAATTTCTGGTTGGAAGCCTGCGATCGCTTTATTTTTACTGGCTTCAATTAAGGCATCGATCGCATTATTTAAAAGATTAAAAAAGACTTGATTCAGTTGAGAAGCGTAACAGTTAATCATTGGTAAATCACAATAATTTCGGGTGACTTTGATTTGTGGTAACTGACTTATTGAGTTAAATCGGCTTTGCAAAATAAGCAATGTACTTTCTAAGCATTCGTGGAGATTAACCTGTTTAAATTCGGATTCATCTAATCGTGAAAAAGTTCGCAAAGCTTTAATAACATTTTTAATCCGGCTTGCTCCTTCTTTGATTGAAGATAAAATATTTCGGAAATCATCTGTTAAGAAATCTACTTCAACTTCTACTAATACTTCTTCTACTCTAGGTGTAGGATTTGGATATTCTTGCTGATAAATACTAATCACTTTTAACAGATCATTCAAATACTCTTGAGCATAGTGAATATTACCATAAATAAATCCTACAGGATTGTTAATTTCATGAGCAATTCCGGCAGCCATTTGACCTAAGCCTGAAAGCTTTTCTGCTTGAATGAGTTGAGTCTGTGTTTGCTGCACCTGTTGAAGTGCAAGAGATAAATCCTGGTTTTTTTGATTCACTTCTTCTGTGCGTTCAGCCACTTTTTTTTCTAAAGTCGAGTTATATTCTTCTAACTGTTGATTAGCTGAACTCAAGCGATCGTAAAGTTGAGCGTTTTCTAAAGAAATGGCAGCCTGAGTGGTGAGAATATTAATGATATTCACTCGTTCTTGAGTAAATGCCCCCAGGGTTAAATTATTTTCTAAGTATAGAATACCCACTAATTGATTTCGATTAATAATCGGATTGACTAGAATAATTTTAGGTTGATAGGTCAAAATATAAGGATCGTTAGCAAATTTACTATTATGAGTAACATCATCTAAAACTAATGTTTTTTGAGTTCGAGCAACATAATAAATTAAGGAATGAGGTAAGTCTGAATAAGACTCTAATGGAATAGTTTGTAAAGATTGAAATAGGAATGGATTAGAACTATTTGAATGATATTGAGCTTGAGCTTCAATCACCCATTGTTGGTCTTGAGAGAGAAGTAAAGTACCGCGCTGAGCACCGACATTTTCTAGAGTCACTCGCATTAAGATTTTCAGCAGCTTTTCTAGTTCTACTTCACTTGAAATAGCTTGAGCTACTTTCACTACTGTCGTAAAATCAAGCAATGCTGAACTTTCAGTCTCTGTCAAAGAAATTGTTCCTTCTGAGGTTGAATAAGTTGTGGAATCAAGAGATTTTTTTGGATTTAAAATTACTTGTAATAGGGCTGGATAACGTTTTTCTAAGTCTTCTACTTTAGCTTTTGCTCCCCAGCGGGCGTAGCCATAATAAGCCTGAGTTAGATAGGCTTGAGCAATTGTTTCCTTTCCCCACTTTAAGTAAAACTGAGCAGCTAATTCGTTTGCTAATGCTTCTTCATGTAAATATTCATTTTCTTTAGCTAAAGCAATAGATTTATCGTAAAGTTCCATTGCTTCTATACAGTTTCCTAAAATCCGATGTCGTTCTGCTTCAACTAAATAATACTTATTTTTATGATTCATTGGGGCATAATATACCCAGTTTTTTTGTAGTTTTTTTTGATTATTTTCTACCTTCTCTAATTCCTCTGATATTTCTTCGGGTAGTGAATTTAGATCTGCTAGAGTGACTAAAGAATCATAGAAATAAAACTCAGCTTCGCCAATTGTTCCAGCAGCAGCCATTAAATAATTTCTAAGCTCAATAGCTTGGTTTTTAGCTAACTGAATGTCTCCAAAAAGAAAGCAAAGTATCATCTTACATAAATAGAAGCTATATAACCCATACAAATCATGTCCAGAGGTTAATAAAGTGATAAACTCTGTTTCTTTTATAGCTTCCCCAGATAAAATAGTAGGATGCTCTGTAGTTTGCAATAAGTTTAAAGTTGCCTGCCAGTAAGAACTTGTCCAATTTATAGGGGTTAATTGATTCAGTTGCAATAATCTTTCACAGTAAGCACAAATTTCAGGTTCTAAAATAACTAAAGGTTTACCACTCCAAAAAGAATGCATACTAAACTGATGAGCATGGTATCCAGAATATTCTAAACTTCCTACTTCTAGCCCAGTTAGATAGCCTTGTTTAGAGGTTTCTAAAGTATCTTTTAAATGTATTGTTCGATGGAAAATAAAGGCTCCAAGTATAGCTAAAACCTCAGATTGAGTTGCTTTTACATCCAGGTTGGAGATGACCTGAAGTGCTAAATTACCAAACTGTGTTGCAGTGTCTACATCTTTAGAAAAATCACAGAGAATCTTTCCATAGTAAGCATAACTGGTTGTTGAAGCTGGTGTATTTCCATATTGAATAGAGAGCTTTACAGGTAATGCAATCAGTAATGGAAAAAAGGGAGAACCAGAGACAAAAGCAGCCGTCAAAATACTGCCAGCAATTTCAACAATTGCTAGTATTTTAGCATTTGTCATCATTGGTAAATTAGCTAAATCTTCAATTTTTCGATCTCCTATGAGTTTGTTAATCTCTGTAATACTGTTTTGAGTATCGTTTAATGTGGGTGTTTCAGGAAAAGTTACGCCTAATTTTTCTAGAACATCTAAAGCAATTGAAATCGCTTCTAATAATTTATTTTGGTAGATATTGGAGATTATTTTTATTCGATAAATAGTAATTTTATTAAGTAATGAATAGGCTTGTTTAAGTACAGTATTAATATACTGTACCATTACCTCGAATTCACCACAGAGTGAGGCTAACTCACTTGCCAACTCATAAAGCGTTAAGCTCATTTTATATTGACATTGTTGCTGTGTTACTCCACCATTATTCGTCGATGAAATCTGTTTAAAGTTCCACTGCTGTAAAGCATTCTCTGGTAATAAAGAAAGTCCTATTTTTGCATATTCAAAACCCGCTTTATAAGCAGTTGAGGCTTTCGCTTTCTGGGCAGCTTGGAGATTTAAATCAGCCAGTTGATTTCGCTGAGATTGTGTTTCAATTAAATCAGCACCTATATTTAACTGATTGACAATATCAAAGAGTTTCTCTTGTTGTTCTGATTCTGAAGTGTTTTCTAATAAAAGTATACCAATTTTTAAATGTGTTTCTTGTTTTTTATCGTCGGGAATTAAAGAGTAGCTAGCTTGCTGAATTCGATCGTGCAAAAATTTATAACTAACAGATGGATTAACAGTTTGAAGTGGACGAATAGAAGTGTTTTGTTCAGTTGTATAAAACTTATAAACTTCTGTGAGTGGTAAAATTAATCCTTCCTGCAACGCCACCCACAGATCTGCTGCTGTTTCTGTTAGTGATTTTTCATGAACAATTGCTAATGTTTCTAAATCAAACTGATTCCCAATGCAAGCTGCTTTTTGTAGTACTTGTTGTGTTGTTAAACTCAGTTTTTTTAAGCGGTTTGCGACAAACTCTACCACATCTTCAGTCAGGGATAATAACTTAACTTGAGCTAAATCACATTCCCAACCTCTTTCAATCTTTTTCTGTTCCCCATGGTTTAGAAAAGTCGGTGGATTAAATGTTATGAGTTCTTCTTCATACAAAGCTTTGATAAATTGGATGACAAAAAACGGATTTCCCTTTGTTTTTTCGTAAATTAATTGAGACAGGGGAAGAGTCAGTTTAGGGGAACAGTGAAGCGTATCTGCAACAAGTGGATTCAATTCCTGGGACAATCTTAAGGGACCTAAAGTCATCGTATTAATCGTAACTTTGGTTTTTTTTATATCCTCTAAAGTCAGTATTAATGCATGAGTGGAATCTACTTCGTTATCTCGATATGCACCAATCAATAATAAATGCTGAGTCTCAGTTTGACTCATCAATAAATGAATAAATTTTAATGAGGCAGAATCAACCCACTGTAAATCATCAAGAAAAATTACTAATGGATGATCTTGAGTAGCAAATACTTGAATAAATTTATGAAATAATAGATTAAAGCGATTTTGTGCAGCATCACCCGATAATTTTGTCACGGTTGGCTGTTCCCCAATAATTAGCTTTAATACTGGAATTACATCAATAATAACTTGTCCACTATCACCCAAAGCATCTAAAATTTTAATTTTCCATTGTTGTAATTGTTGGTCTGTTTCACTCAATAATTGTTCTATTAAATCCTGAAAAGCTTGAACTAAAGCACTAAACGGAATATTTCGTTGAAACTGATCGAATTTACCGGAAATAAAATAGCCTCGTTGCCGTACAATGGGTTTATGAACTTCATTAATAACGGCTGTTTTTCCAATCCCAGAATATCCCGCGACTAAAATCATTTCGACTCCCCTTTCAACCTCCCCTAATCCCCTCTTAATCCCTCCTTGTAAAGGGGGGACACAGGGGGGTGGAGACACAGGGGGGTGGGGATATAGGGAAGTTTCCTGATGAGAAATTGGCTGAGCTTTTGGAGTCGCTATCCGATTAAATGCTGCCAGTAATATTTGAACTTCAGCTTGCCTGCCGTACAGTTTTTCAGGAATAATAAAACGCTCACAAGTATCCTGGCAACCTATCTCAAAAGCATCAATATTTTGATGGTTTTTCCACTGCTCCCAACAGTTTTCTAAATCATGCTTTAAACCTAAAGCAGTTTGATAGCGATCTTCGGCATTTTTTGCCATTAATTTAGCAACAATTTCTGATAAAACTGAAGGAATATGACTATTTATTTGATGAATTTTGGGTGGATTACAAGCAATATGAGCATGAATTAATTCCATTGGGTCAGTTGCTGAAAACGGCAGTTTTCCTGTTAGTAGCTCATAAAAAGTAACACCTAATGCATAAAAGTCACTCCGATAATCAATTCCTCGATTCATTCGACCCGTTTGTTCCGGAGATAAATAAGCTAAAGTTCCTTCTAAAACATTCGGATTTTGTAATTTTTGAGTTTCTTTTGGTAAGAGAGAAGCAATACTGAAGTCAATTAGTTTAACTTCTTTTGTGTCTGGATTGATTAAAATATTAGCAGGTTTAATATCTTTATGAATAACTTTGTTCTGATAAAGTTGATGAAGTACATCAGTGATTTGAATCGCAATCATCAAAAAATCTGAAATATTGAGGCACTCATAATCTATATATTTTTTTAGGGAAACTCCCCCAAAATCCTCCATGATTAGAGCAAAACTATTTTGATAGTTTTCTAAACTATAAGGACGAATAATACCGGGTATGTTTAAATTTTTAGCAATTATATACTGATTCCGAAACTGTATTAACTCACGAAAACTTGGATGTTCCGAACGCATCAGTTTAATGATGACTGGTTGATGATTAGAATTATTCTGTCCTCGATAAACAATAGTGTGAGGACTTTGATAGAGTTGTTCTGAAACTTGATAACCGTTGATCGTCATGAATAGGCTTTGCATGATATTTTGGATGAGTAAATTTTGACAATTCTGTAAATATAAGTTAATGTCTTCTTTAAAGATTATAGAATTATTCTCTCAAGGTAGTAGTTGAACAATTCTAGGAATATTGAGATGATCTATGAAGAGGTATTAATAGCAAATACTAATTAATGAAAGCTAGGATATTCGCTATAAAGTAGTTTCAACAGCACTAACTTCTGTCTAGCCGTTTGAATTCCTTGAAAAACTACGAATTTAGTACCCTGATGAATTAGAGTGGAAATGGGGTAATCTTTTAATTGCAGTGAAGATGAATAGAATATCATGATGCTATACCTCAAGCAATAAAGAAAATTAGGAGTTTGATCTCAATTTAAAATATAAATGTGAGAATTTTGTGAGACTTTCAGATCAATTGGATTATTATCCTACTAAATCTAATTTACCCATATCATCTGCATAAACACACACAACAAACCAGCTTTTCCGAAATTCACTGCATAGCATAAATACTGAAGCTTTACTGTGATTTATGCTACAAACAGGTATCAGTGAAAACTTTGATTTTTCTTGTTGGGTAAGATTTGATTAATTTAAAATCATTAATGCTGAATTAATAAAGCTCATATTTTAATAATGTGCAGGGTAGACTGCCATTATAAACAGCAATTCGACGGGAAGTCCTTAACCCAACTTGTTTAGAAAGTGCTTTATTACCACATAAAATAAACGCTGTCCATCCTTTAAATCGTTGTTTAAAAATATCTCCTAATTGCTTATATAATGCTCCGAGTTCGGCTGTATTACCTAAGCGTTCTCCGTAAGGTGGGTTACACAGAATTAAACCGCGATCGCTCGGTGCTTCTAATTGTTCAAGATATTTTTGAATTAAGCTAATTTGATCGGCTACACCACATTTTTGGGCATTACAATCGGCTTGAAATATCATTTCAGAATCGCGATCGCATCCCATAATTAGGGCAGGAAGTTCAGATTTTTGTAAGTCTTCGGCTTCAATTTCTAATTGTTGCCAAAGCTCTGCATCAAAGTCTTTCCAGTTCATAAACCCGAAGCTTTCCCGAAATAATCCAGGTGCCACATTTAAGGCTTTTAAACTGGCTTCTAAGGGCAATGTTCCTGAACCACACATAGGGTCAAGAAAAGGTACGTTTGTATCCCATTCTGCTAATTCTAATAGGGCGGCTGCTAAGGTTTCTTTTAACGGTGCTTTGCCCACTGCTGAGCGATATCCCCGGCGATGTAAACTAGAACCGGAACTATCTAAACTTAAAATGCCTTTAGTCTGATGAATATGAAAATTAATATTTAAATCGGGATTTTTAGGATCAATACTTGAACGTTGTTTAAATTGATTGCGCTGCCCGTCAATGATTGCATTTTTCACTTGCAATGCGGTAAAATAGGTATGATTCAGTTGATTGTTTTTTCCCGTACAATGAACCGCAAAAGTTTGGTCGGGTGTTAAATAATCACTCCAGTTAATCTGTTGAATATTTCGGTAAAGTTGCTGAGCATTATGACAAGGAAACTGAGCAATGGGCACTAATACCCGAAAGATGATTCTACTCCAAAGATTGACTTTATAAAGCAGTTTGCGATCGCCTGTAAACCGAACACCCGTAAATTCTGGCTGAATATTGGTTGCTCCTAATTGTTCTAATTCTAGGGCTGCAATAGTTTCTAAACCTCGGGCAACAGTTGCGAAATATTGAGTCATTTTTGTTATTTACTTCGTTATTTGTTGTTAGAGACAAAAAGCAATACAGTTAAAAGAGGAAGTAGAGATGATAATAGTCAAGGATTTAGACTCCCGTAGAGATGTTCCATGGAACGTCTCTACCGCACAGACGTTGCATGCCACGTCTCTACTCCTTACTCCCCCTCATTTTCTGAGAAGATTTTCAGCCAAAGCAACAGCCCCCCACAATGGCGCTTCATCTCCTAATTGTGCCGGAATAATCTCAAAGTTGACTTCCGGTAAGGCTGTCTGACGAGCAACTTGACGGACTTCTTGCCAAAATAAATCTCCGGCTTTAGTCACCCCTCCTCCCAGGATAAACCGCTGCGGGTTAATTAAGTTAGCGGCGTTGCCAATACCCCGACCAATTGCCCACCCGGCTTGTCGAATAGCGGTTTGAGACAGTAAATCTCCTTTGTTGGCGGCAAAACTCACCAATTCAGCGGTAATTGTGTTTAAATTATTACTAACCAACCCTCGTAAAATCTCTCCTTGCTGGGGGTGTTGAGTTAAAGTTTCTCGGACTTGCTGGGCAATATATGGGCCGGAAGCCAACCGTTCAACACAGCCTTGTTTACCACACAAACAGAGAGGCCCATCAGGCTGTACAACGGTGTGACCGATTTCTCCCGCCATGCCATCCGCCCCCCGCCAGGGTTGCCCATTTAAAATCCAACCGCCCCCAACTCCCGTACTAACAGTAATATAACAGAGGTGATTATATCCTTGGCCTGCCCCAAACCGATATTCTCCTAAAGCGGCAACATTGGCATCATTATCCACGGCAACGGGGACACCATATTCAGCTTGTAACTGTTGAGACAGCGGCAAATTCTCCCAGCCCGGAACATGATGGGATAAACGGACAACGCCAGTGATGGCATCCACTGGCCCGCCAAAACTGACTCCAATAGCTAGAGGTTTTTCTTCTAATAAAATATCATCAATTAGCGATACTGCGTGCCGCAAGGCGCAGCCAACGCATGATTGCCAAATCCGACTCAGCTGATGGAGAATGGGGAGACAAACGACGTTGATAGCGATACCATGTTTGTGTTTGTTGTCCGCCAACCCAGGTAGCGGCTGCTAATTTAGTTCCCCCAAAATCAAGGGCTAAAATTTGATCGGTCATCTTCACTGTTTAATGTTTGTGGTGGGGGTATTTCCCTCAATCAAAGTTTTAAATATTGAGTAAAGTTCGTCAAGTTTTTATGAAAAATCGACAAGCAATTCCCATTATTTTGATTAGTATAATTACAGCCGGCATTTTCGCCATGTTATCTTGGCGTAATCCCAACCGTACCTATCATCTTACTTTAGCAACGGGCGGAAAAACGGGTGAATATTATGCTTTTGGTCAAGCCTTGGCTGAAATTGTAGCTCAACATCAACCGCGAATTCAAATTAATGTGGTCGAAACAGCCGGGTCTTTTGAAAACTTAGAATTGCTGTATCAAAATCAAGCACAACTCGCATTAATTCAAAGTAATTCGCCTATTCGTCCTACGGTTAAAGCAGTTGCTTTTTTATTTCCTGAAGTATTTCATTTAATTGCCACCACAAAGTCAGAGATTCAAAGTGTGAGTGATCTGAAGGAAAAACGGATTGCATTGATGCCAGAAGGCAGTGGTTCTTATCAATTATTTTGGCCGTTGAGTCAGCATTATGGCTTAACAGAACAAGATTTTCAGGCTATTCCTTTACCACCGCAACAAGCGCATACGGCTTTAAAACAGGGCCGTGTTGATGCTTTATTTCGGATTATTGCCCTGGGAAATCCTGCGGTCAATGAACTTTTACAAACAGAACAACATCGTTTAGTTCCGATTGATCAAGCGGCTGCCTTACAACTGTTTCAACCGGCTTTAGAAGCCAGTACAATTCCAAAAGGAACCTACAATGGTGCAATTCCCATTCCCTCAGAAGATCTATCAGTGGTTTCTATTCGTTCAGTCATGGTTACTAATAAAAATACAGAGGCTTGGGTGATTAATGAAATTACTCGTATCTTGTATGAAGCACGTAATGATTTAGTGGCTAAAACCCCTCAAGCTTCTGTGATTAGTCCGCCAGATTCTACCCGGAAATTGGGATTTTCATTTCATCCCGGAGCTTTAATGTATTATCAACAAGATGAGCCTAGTTTTCTGGAAAAATATGCAGAAACGATGGGATTTATTTTATCTGTATCAGTTCTATTAGTTTCCAGTTTCTGGCAGTTTAAAGCTTGGCTAAAAGGAAAACAGAAAAATCGAGCTGATTTTTATAACTTAGAAATTTTAAATTTAATTGATAAAATTCATGCCAGTCAAACATTAGAGCAATTAGAAGATTTACGTAGCCATTTATTCCGAATTTTAAATGAGGTCGTTGTTGATTTGGATACAGATCGAATTTCTCCTGAGTCTTTTCAATCTTTTACTTTTACTTGGCAAACAGCCGTAGCAGCGGCTCGTCATCAAGAAACTATCTTGAGAAATTAACAGGTTTAAATTTATCCCAACGTTGATTATTCTATTGAAACCATTTGTTTAAAAATCATGAAATTATCTAAATTACCCCAACAAGAGTATCAAGTTTATATTCTCAGAAATTCGATTAAAAAAGCAGCAGATGAATTTAAAGTTTCCGCTGAAATTGTTGGGGCTATTCTATTAGATGAACTCCACAGACGGAGCTTAGAAGATGATTTAGAAGAAATTCTAGCTGTTGTTTTTCCTCAACTGGTGTATTGGGCTGATTGGTCAATTGGAATTGCTCAAATTAAACCCAAAACGGCTGAGCGAACTTATATTAACGTTATAGGAGAACCGCCTCAACCCCGAGTTATTGTTAAATCTTTATTGAATCATGGTGTATCTTGTCGTTTAGTTGCAGCTTATATTCGTTATATTATTAATCTGTGGAAATCTGCTTATCCAGCAGCAGAACAAACCTGCATGAATGGCAATGGAGCTAAATTAGTCGGGACTTTATATTCCATAGGAGAAACTGGAAGTCGCGGTGTTCATTCAAGTCCTCAATTTAATCATCGCGCTGAAGAAATTGTCGCTACTATGCCTAAAATTCATGATTTAATCAACTTGGGCTAATAGCCAAACATAACCAGAGATTTTAGTTGTTACAGAATGTAAAATTTATTTCTAGATCATAACGTTAAAATAAGAATATTAAGACTTTTAGATAAATTGGGATAAAATATCATGTTGAAATCAGTCTGTTTCATAGCTATTCGGATAGTTGCTATTCTATTGATTCTCTTTCCTATTTTCTGGAGTCCTGTATGGGCGGAGAATACAGTTCCTTCTCAGTCCGTTAAATCTTCTTCTTCTGAAGTCGTGAACACTCAAGCTGTGAAGCAAGAAAATCTCCAAGTTCAACCCTCTCACTGTAATCAAAAAAATGGAGAAGGCAAAATAATGATGAATTCAAATTGTCAAAAAGTATCCCCAATATCATCTCCTCAGAGGACTTATCCTCAACCGCCCAATCCCTATGATATGAAAGCCATTGAACGATTTGACCGGGAATTATATGGGGAATAGCTAGAAGATTTTTGTCGGTTAGGTTAAAGAAAGCAAACATCGACAATCAAACTAGAATCCCCGTCTATTCATCGCGGGGAGTGTCAAAAGCAGTTTTCAGGCAGGTAATACCTAGCTAAACCATTCTACAATTGATCCTATAAAGGCAACATATCTGAAATGGGTTTTGCTGGGGCAGAAAATGGACTGTCTCCCCCTTGACCGACTTCAAATAAAGTCATCATTGAGTGATCTTCATGTACTAAATTATGACAATGCATCATAAATTTGCCCTTGATATAAGTATCATCTCGTCGTCCAAATTTAGCAATCACACGAACGGTTTCAAATTCACCAACATGAAACACATCTTTCCAACCTTGTTCATAAGGACGCGGTGGCATTCCATTACGATCTAACAGTTGTAAATCCACTAAATGAATATGAACCGGGTGCACCCAACCACTGCCTGGATTAACTAAGTTCCAAATTTCAATATCTCCTTCTTTTGGGTTCGCATCGACTCGATTTTTATCCCAGGTTTTATTAGTGACATACTCCCGACGCTGACTCTACGAGTACAGCGCGGGCTTCTAACATCACTGCTAGAACTTGGTGGTTCATTGGGAATCCTACGATTCTTCCTCCGCACCCAGCTTCACCGTCAGACCTTCAACGGCTGCAATACCTCTATTGACTATGATTTTTCCACTAGCCACATCGCGAGGCATGACGACATGACATTCAGGACAGTTATGTATCCTGACACTCAAATCTTTAGGCACATCAGCCCCACATTCTGGGCAAAGTTGACTGCTACCTTTGGCATCAACTTTTTGATGGTAAGTCCCAGTTTTACGGCAAACCCAATCTAAAATACTAAGAAATTGACCAGGTGCACTATCCAAGACGTGCTTGGCAAGCATACCTTTGCTCAGACCCAAGATATTCAAGTCTTCTGCAAATATCATTCCAGCTTGACGGCAAAGATGATGACTCACTTTGTAATGAAAATCTTTTCGCTGATTACCAATCTTTTCGTGCAGCAAAGATATCTTTTTAGCCAACTCTTGATAAGACTTACTCCCTATGCGTTTCTTGCTCAGTCTACGTTGCAGCCATTTAAGCTGGCTTTGCGACTGGATATAGAACCGAGGATTATCTATCAATTCGCCTTGGCTGGTAGCAACAAAACTGGAGATACCCCAATCAATTCCCAATGGCTCACCATGAGGCATTGGTTCGGGAATAGATATGTCAGACTGCAAAATCAATTGAGCATACCATCCACTAGCTTTGATCAAAATCCTAACTTGCTTGACAGTAAAACCATCTGGAATAGAGCGATGCAAAACAATTGGCATCTTGCCAATCTTAGGAAGTTTTATTTGCCATCCAGTTACGGGATTAGATTTGAACTGAGGAAATACAAACGAACGATAGCGACCAACCTTCTTGAAGCGCGGGAACCCAAATTGTCTTTCCTGTCTCATCTTGAATGCTCGGTCAAGTCTCTTGAGAGCATCTTGCAGAACTTGAGAATGAACAGCTTTGAACTCAGGGATGTTCTTCTTAGCTTCAGTCAGCGCGTTTTGTTGTTTGTAGTAGTCAGGGTACGGCTCGTCAGCAGACATAATGTATTCCTGTCTGAGACTACAAGCATCAACTCTACACTTCCTGCTATTTATCCAGTCTTTTCGTTGTCGCAACGCGAAATTATAAACACGACGACACTGTTCGAGCCAATCAAGCATTTTAGCTTCTTGGTCGATATCTGGATGAATGCGGTATGTGTAAGTTTTACTTTCCATAAGCACATTCTAACAGATTTTGTCATTTTGTTAGAAACTTTATTGAATTGCCAATTTTCAGGGCATCGTTGGCGCAGCCTGCCGTAGGCTTACCCTTCAATTGGCTTGGGTGAGTCCATGTATCGAACACGCAAATCAAAGATTATGCCTGCCCCCTTGCAGAAGGGGGGCGTGGGACTTATAGCTCCCCCAAACCCCCTCAAAAAGTTAATTTTCCATCTACCTTGATTGCGTTCAAATCGGAACGTTCGAGTAGTGACGGCCTCAGCAATAGGAATCGGTTTAACAGGGCGTAATATCTCGGGAATTGTACTATTATCGGCTTCTTCCCGGACAATATCAAACCGCATCAGCGTATGCGATCGCGCATCAGTATCAATACTACCTGAAAATCCAATATTTCGTAAAAATAACTGGGTTCCCAAGGGATATTTAGAAAAGTCAATAATCACATCATACCGTTCAGCCATGGCAATTCGGAGGCTTTGAAATGGTGTTGTAACTTCAACCGGTTCACTCAATAATCCGCCATCACTGCCAATCACAATTAACTGATCTCCGAAGCTTAATGAGTCCATGCCTCGACTTAAAGCCAGTTGATAATTACGGGATGCAGAAGCATTTAAAATGCGGAAACGGTATTTACGATTGGCAACTTCCATCCGTGGCCAAGGCACGCCATTGACCAGCATCACATCCCCGTAAACACTGCGTTGATTGCGGTCTTCAAACACTAAAGTACCATCAACATCAAAGCGTTTATCCTGTAAAATTAAGGGGATATCATACTTCCCTTTCGGTAAGGGTAAATTTAACTCATCATCATCCTCAACAATGTACATTCCTGCCAATCCCATGTAAACATTGCGTGCGGTTTGATCGATGGCATGATCGTGATACCAAATGGTTGCGGCGCGGTCATTGGGATAAATATAATCTTTGAAATATCCGGGAGGAATTAAGTCTTCCGCATGACCGTCATATTGAGGTAAAGAAGCCATGCCATGCAGGTGAGTGGTGACGTTAATTGCCTCCTCATTGCCATCGTTTCCTAGCTGATTGATAAACCGAACAACAGATTGTCGTCCCCCTTGGTTTTGTGTACCGCCTCGTTGTCGAATTGTGGGGCCAGGAGTGATGCCATTATAGCCCCAAATTGTTGTGATTAATCCAGGTAAAATTTCAACTTGAGATTGTTGTAAGGTGATTTGATAATAGTCTGTTGTCCCATCACTGCGGAGAGGTTGTAGAATGGGGGGAATCCGAAACGGAAGTTGAAAACGGGGAATTTGGGGACTCAATTGGGCAAAAGCGGGTTGAGGAAATCCCATGGGAAATAATAGGGAACCACTACCCATCAATGCCAATTTTAGCGCGTCTCGTCGGGTAATATTCATTTCTAAAGTCAGTTGAAAAAAATTTGATAAATATTTTTATCATAATCGTCTCAACTGAATTAGACTCAAAAAACTTGCGCTTTTTAATATAGTTTAATTAAATTATCACTTTGTCAATAAAAATTGAATTAATCAGACAAATCTTGTAAAAGTTAAACTGAATATGAGCAGAGACTAAAAGAAACGTTACAATTAACCGGATTAATGCAGTCAGTCACAATAATAGCGTACCCAGAGTTTATTCACATTCTGATACATACAGCTCGAGAGGTTTACAGAATCAATCTATAAACCTTAAGGACTTTCTTAAGCCGAGAAATCATTAGTAATACGAGCTTCTGCCAAATCTCGAATCAAAGACAATCGCGCTTGAATGTAATCTGTTAACAAATCTTTTTCTTTGGAATTAATATTGGACTCTGTTTGCAACCGTTTTAGGAGCAACTGTGCTAAATCTGCATCATCCAAATTAACCAGTAGAGAAGCCTGAGTGGCTTCAACTAATGACCAGAGTTTTCGTAGCATAGCTGGTGTCATTTAACTTATTCTCCTCGTGCTCACACATCTTACAAGAAAGACTCATACAGAGAATCTACCTTCTATGATAGACTTCCTGCAACAGTTGAAAAGTTCCTCGATCATTGGCGAATCAAGAGAACCCCTGAATTAGAGTTTTTTTAGCCTGACGGCAGGCTCTATTAATATTCCCGTCCTTTATTATGACAAAGTTTAGCAAGATATTCTGAGCTTAAATATTTTTAATAATAACGCTCATTTTAAGTATAGATATATCAAATTTCATTAGATAAAAAAAGTTACAACAGTTACAAATTGTGTCATGGCAGAGAATAAAACTTAATCTGATAGACTAATTGTTAACAGGTATAGGGGTAATAACCTTTAAGGCACAGGGAATGACTTTGAAGTGAGCCGGAGTTACAGCAGTCAGATCGCCATCTGTATTAATACTATAGGGTTTATGGGTATAAATATGAAATTCTGACCCCGACAGGGTGCGAGTGCCAATCTGTTTTCCATGTCTACCCGTCCACAAAGCGAGTAAGACGGTAAAGATTTGCCACCATTGTTGAATTTCTAGACTGCAAAGATCTAAACGTTGGTCGTCAATAGTCGCATCATGGGCAATTTTCATGCCTCCCCCATAATACTGACCGTTTCCAATGGCAATTTGTAAAGTTTTGACTCGTTTTGTACCGCCTTCAAATTGAATTTCAGCATGGAAAGGACGGGCTGAAAAGATAACTCGAATGGCTGTAATACCATAAGCTAAAATACCCCAGCGACGTTTGGCTTCTTTGGTGAGTTTGTCAGTAATATCCACACTCAATCCTAAACTGGCCACATTAAAAAAATATTTCCCATTTACCCAGCCTAAATCAATCGGTTGACTGTATCCAGCGGCAATGACACGGCAGGCTTCCGGTAATGAAATAGGAATTTTTAAGGTTCTTGCTAAATCATTGGCCGTTCCAAGTGGTAAAATAGCCAGGGGTAATTGAGTTTCAACTAAGCCATCAACCGCTGCATTGAGAGTGCCATCCCCGCCTCCGACAATTATCAATTCGACTTGATCTTGATACTGTTGAATTAAACGACTATAATCCTGTAAATGTTCAGCGCTTTCTTGAATAATATTTAATCCTAATGTCTGAAGATAATCTACAGCCTTAGATAGCTTTTGATTAACTTGTCGGGCATGGGGATTAACTAACAGTAAGGCAGTTTTTTTAGAATAATACTGAATCCGGTCAGATTGGGGAATAGAGGAACGATTAATCATGAAAAATTATTCGTTTAATTAAATCCATTTTTATCAAAAAAAATTGATATTTATTAATTTTAAATATAGTATTACTATCCATTCTAGCAAATTTATGGGTTAGTTTTGTGACGGATTATTAATCACCCATTTCCACAAAGGATGACTGGCCCCTTGTTGACGAATGTAGCGGACTTGTTGTTCCAAACGTTTTTGATATTCCGGGGGAAAACCCATCAGAATATTACGGCTTTGCCAGACTAACACAGCCGTAGTTAAACCAATACATAAACTTAAACCCAGAGTCGCAGTGCGATGATGAGCGAGTCCATAACGAACGGCTATCCAGGTAAAATGCGATCGCCATAATACGATTTCGGGTTGTAACTGTCGTATACTGAGGGGAGCAACTGTGATCCAGAGTAATATTACCACTACCCAACGGCCCCATACAATTAACCGATGTAGTCTCTGAATTTCAGTGTTGTTTATCATTCCTCATTGCCAGGGAGTGATGAGTCAGCATTGACACACTTACTCCAATCTCAGGGTACGGATTAAGATTCCTGCGCGCCCGTTAGACCCATACTGCATAAACACGGACTCTTGACTCGGCAACGGGTTCACAAGCCATTCCCGACCTTAGCGTATTCACAGGCATCATTAGCATGAGGTTATTATAGCTTGAGTGGTCAATTATGGGAAGGGCTTCTGATTGACTCCGGCTGACAAAATACAGAAAAAAGTGCAGAATTGACCAGATATTGTATTGCTTGAAACAGAGATTTAAAAACACATTAGAACAATGGAAATGTGAGTGGATTGAATTCAATTAATCAGAGAGTTTTGGTAGAATGAGAGTTAGCTTCAACAGGGGTAGTGAGTCTGGTTCGGTGGCGTTCTGATACAATTTGTTCTGGATCGATGCCATCAAAAGTAGGCGGTATCCAAACTCGGATGACGAGTAACGCTCCCAAAACTAACAGAAAAACACAAGCCACTAAAACCTGAACCCAGGGCGTTTCTAAAACACCACGGACAATAATTTCACGCAGAACAGAAACAATTGAGACTTCAACAGCAACTCCAATCGAAACTCGGCGCTCTTGTAAATATATAATTAATAGACGAAACAGTTCAACCAAAATTAACAGAAATAAAATATCTGATGTAACCGGTTGAAATTCTAAAGGTGGAAGTAGCGATAATACCATCTCCCGTAATTGAAGCACCATAAAGCTAAAGAGTCCAATGCACAAGCAAATGATAATGAAATCTTGTACTGTTTCTAATAGCCGAATCACTTGATTACTATTGAGCAAACGATACCAGGGGAGAGATGGGGATTTATTCGTGTTCATAGAGAGTGACTTGATGAGTGGATAAGCTGAGCAAAAATAGGAATAGTCGCGACTTCAATACACCTGGATTACAAATAGCAGTGTACATTTTCGTTACATTCATCAGCTAAATAGGAAAGTGCACGAAACCGCAAATATACGATTTCTTCATACAGAGGATTCAATTTGCACATCGGTGGAATGTGTACATCAATCCGACCAAACAGACGAAAATTTCGTTCAAAGGGACACTGCGAAGGAACTGTTCGGCAGATGAAATGGGCCAGTGCAGCGTTGCGAACATCTAATTCATTTAACCATTGGCGAATTGGATTTAATGTATTGACTAAAGGGTTTCTAAAGTTTGCGAAGGGGTTGATGGGTTGGTGGGTTGTTTTTACTGTGTTAAACATGGCTATATCAAAATCTAAGCTATTGGTTGTTGTCTCCTAGCTTAACAATAATTTTTTAATATAGGAATATAAAAAATATATAAAAAATATTTATATGTTATAATCTCTGCTTAACTCCCCCTATTGCCTATTGCCTATTCCCTAGTTGCCTTCTCCCCCCTATTGCTGTTCCAAGGGCGCGTAAGCGCTACTACTCTGGATTTTGCACCGGAGGGGAGTCTGTGGGCAGGGGAGTCGAGGAGGAAGATTGACGATCGCGCCACCAAGCCAGTAAAGTACTGGCAATGAAAATACTAGAGTATGCCCCGGCAATGAAGCCGATAATTAAGGCTAAGGCAAAGAATTTCAGGGTGTCGCCACCAAATAGAAAAATTCCCAATAGCGGCAGCAGCGTGGTTAAAGTGGTATTAATTGAACGAGTCAGGGTTTGATTAACTGCATTATCGACTACTTGATTAATCGACATTTGCGGATTTTTTTTCAACACTTCTCGGACACGGTCATAAATTACGACTGTATCGTTAACTGAAAATCCGATAATGGTGAGGAGGGCAACCAGGAATAAACTATCGACTTCTATACCCAACACCAACCCCAATATTGAAAAGACCCCCAGAGTGACTAAGACATCATGAAACAGGGCAACAAAGGCAAATACAGCATAGTCAAACTGGAAGCGAAACGTTAGATAGATGGTAATGCCAGTAAAGGCGACCAATAATGCTTTTAAGCCAGATATAAAGATTTGACGACCTAAAGTGGGCCCGACTGTATCAATTTGAGTGGCTTCGGGATCAAATACTCCGATGGCTTGGCTTAACGCATTTTGTAGTTGAGTCCGGGCTTCAACATCCAGCTTCTGAGTCCGAATCGATACAATTTGTTTATCTTGTTCGAGGGGATCTTTATCGAGTCGTTGAACCGAACTATTGGCTAAATCTTGATCGACTAAAACTTGACGAACATCGGCTAACTCAATTGGCCCGCTACAATTATTTGCGACACTACAATCGAGTTCCAGTTGCAGCCGGGTGCCGCCGGCAAAATCTAAACCCGGACGTAGGGGCGCACCAATATCGGGGCGAGTCCAAGAAATCCCCATGGCAATTAATCCGGCAAGAATGACAACACCGGAAATGGCCCACCACAGCGATCGCTGTTTAATCACGCTAAACTTTAACATTTTGGCTGAGAAATAAAACAATAAAGTAAAAGAAATGAGGAAAATTTGACAATTATGTATTGAGTTTTTGATCGTCTGTGATCAAGTTGGGACAGAATAAATCTGGCTTACGCAGTTCTGAAAATCCAATGGCGGTAAACATTAATGTTCGACTACAGGTCACAGCGGTAAACATACTGACAGCTACCCCTAATCCTAAAGTTAGGGCAAAGCCTTTGACCAGTCCAGTACCGAGCCAGAATAGGGCAATACAAGCAATACCGGTGGTCAGGTTACCATCGAGGATACTACCAAAGGCGCGATAAAATCCTGATTCAACCGAGCGATACAGGGTTTTACCTGCCCGTAATTCTTCTCGGGTGCGTTCAAAGATTAACACGTTCGCATCGACTGCCATCCCAATACTGAGAATAAATCCAGCAATTCCCGGTAAGGTTAAGGTTACCCCTAATAAGTCATATAATGCCAACGTTAGTAAGGTGTAAACCAGCAGGGCAATATCGGCGATGATACCCGGTAGGCGATAGTAAATCACCATAAATACCAAAACCAGAATTAAGCCCCCCACAGCGGCATATACACTGCGCTGAATGCTATCACGTCCTAAGGTTGCCCCAACGGTACGATTTTCCACAATTTCCACTGGGACGGGTAATGCACCCCCGCGTAATTGTACCGCTAAATCACTGGCTTGTTGGGCACTAAATCGTCCGGTGATAATGGCACTGCCGCCGGTAATTCCGGTCTCGGCAAACTCTACCGGAACGGTGGGATAACTAATCACTTCTTGATCGAGGAAAATCCCAATAGTACGGCCTGTCCCGGCTAAATTTTTCGTCAATTCAGCAAAGTTATCCCCCCCTTCAGGACTAAAGCGCAGGGCAATATTCCAGTTATCGCCTCCCACGGGTTCAGGGAATGCATCCCGTAGATCTTGACCCTTAATTAACGGACTATTATAAAGCTCAGCGATCGCTTGATCCGTTTCTGCAATATCTTCTAAAGTTTTGGCGATCGCATCGGTTTTATTTTCTGCTTTTAGCTGTTCTAACTCTAGTTCTAACAGACGTTTCGCCTGAGTTTGGGCTTGTAATTCTATTTCTGTTCCTTGTTTTTGTTCGCGAAAATCCAGTTGTGCCGTTCCTCCCAAAACCCGTTCGGCTTGTTCAGGATCACTCACACCGGGTAGTTGAACTAATATCTGATCTTGACCGATGGTTTGAACCACAGACTCTGACACCCCGAGGCCATTAACGCGCTTTTCTATCACCTGTTGAACCGCTTCTAGGACTCGTTCATCAATGGTGGGAACAGTTTCAGAGGTTTGTAATTGAATCGTTAATTGGGAACCACCTCGCAGGTCTAATCCCAGTCTCATGGGAATATTAACTAAAATTGTTAACGAAGCAATCACCAATACAATAATCAGAATCAGTAAGGAGCGCTGTTTTCGCATAGTTATGTCCGTTGTCTGGAGCTAGTCGTGCCTAGAAACAATCTCTATTATTCACCAAGACAGGATGGGTTGACAATTATATAGCTCTCCCAACTATACAACCCTAATTGATCAAATTCATGAAATACCCCCTCCTGAATTGGTATTCATCATAATCCAAAGTGATATTGCAAATGATAAATATTATCAGCTATTGCTTTTTGTAATTGATCTAAGTTATACTCATGCTCAACTACAGGGAGCTATGCTGAAATTCAGACAGTAACCTAAAGTTCATCAGGGTACATTAATTTTTGGAGACAACTTATGTCTAACCCATTGCATCGTTCCGTTACAACCCCATCCCGTGCCAGCAAAATTCAAATTAAAGTTCGGGAAATTGCACAGCCTGTGAGCCAGAAGACAGTCAGTGCCAAGTTAGATGTTGACGCAGATGGCGGTGATATCAGTCGTGATTAAGTCTTGTGTTGGGTGGGATTACAGGGTTTTGTAATCTTTTCACTCAATCCGGTTAGCTAGCCTTTGAGTGTAAATTGAGGGGAATTTTAATCCATCCCCTAGTTTTCCCTTATTAATTTTTATACTCTTATTGATAAATATTCTCAGTTGTTGTTAAGATGAGTCTATTGAGTCAGCTTTTAAGTCCCTGTGATGTAGAGGAATTCTTGACCCACTACTGGACTAATCAAGCCGTTGCAATTTCTGGAAAGGGTCAAAAAGCATTTACTCATTTTTTTTCCTGGGAAAAACTGAATCATCTGCTTAATTTCCACTCCATAAAATATCCAGATTTACGATTAGCTTTTGAGGGGAAAGCATTAGATGAATCTGAAACTGAGCATCTTCGAGCGTGGTGTCAAAAAGGAGCAACTTTAATTCTTGATCAAGTTCATTTACGAATCCCTGAAATTAGACAATTAACCACAGAATTGACGGATGAGCTAGGCTGCAAAACTCAAGTCAATGCCTACTGTTCTTGGTCAAGTTCTCAAGGGTTTTCCTGTCATTACGATACCCATGAAGTCATTGTTTTACAAATAGAAGGAAGCAAAAAATGGTCCGTTTATCCAGATACTTTTAAATGGCCATTGCGGGAACAAAAATCAGCTCAGCGAACACCACCAACAGGGGAAACCTATCTTGATTGTGTTCTACATCCAGGAGACGTGCTTTATATTCCACGGGGACATTGGCACTATGCTCAGACCCAAATAGAACCCTCTATTCATTTAACGATTGGCATTCATTGTCCGACTGGAATTCACTTTTTAGAATGGATTGTTAGCCAGTTAAAACAGCAGCAAGAGTGGCGTAAAAGTTTGCCAATACGAATCGAAAATCGGTCAATGCAATCAGGGATAAAACAGTTAATTCAACAGCTTAATCATTATCTCGAAAAAGAGTCATTGAGTGATGAGTATCCTCGCTATTTGGAAAGTATAGAAAATAAAGCCAATGATTATGATTTTCCCTATCAAGCTGGATTTAATATTTTTAGAGATGGGATTGAAACTCGATTTAGAACACCACAATTTCAACGAATTCAGATTCAAGAAATCTCATTAGATCAAGAATATAAAATTCTCGTTGCAGGTCGAGAAGTGTTGTTAAAAGGGGTGTCTAGAACTCTGGTTGAAAATTTATTTAGCCAAAAGTTCTTTAGGGGAAGAGATGTAATGAACTGGCTACCCGACTATGACTGGGAACTCGATCTAGTTCCATTATTATCTCGGTTAGTTACTGAAGGTGTAATTTTTGTAGACCCGGATAACCAATCATGAATAAATTCTTTTGTGCGGATGCTTGTCGAGGAGCCGGAGAAGATATCATTGGCAGTGGTACCAACTATGGAACCTATGTATTAATTGAACACTCCGGAATTTGGGATTTTGATGCGTTGAATTCCCAGAATATTCCAGATAACTTAAAACAGTATATTGCAGAAATTAAGCAGTCTGGATTATCTTTACGATTTCTTTTGATTAAGCAACATAAACCACAATCTCAAACGGGTCACCGAATAATAATCTATGATCAAACTCAAGCCAAATTCTCTAGCGGTTATGAGAAATTTGAATTTAAAGTTGAACATTTAGAACAAGTTTCTCGGGTCGTCAAAGACTATCTACAGGGTAAAGCTTCCCAGTTTGAAGTTCAGCCTAGTCATACGCGAGATATTTTGGTTTGTACTCACGGTAGCCATGACAAATGTTGTGCGAAGTATGGGATTCCATTCTATATGGAAAGCTTGAAAACTTTATCTGAGCTAAAATTACAAAATGTACAAATATGGAAAGCGAGCCATTTTGGAGGGCATCGGTTTGCACCCACCTGTATTGATTTTCCAGATGGTCGATACTATGGTTTATTAGATCAAACTGCTTTGCGCTCAATTTTAACCCGAAAAGGCGATATTGAATGTTTTAATCGGGTGTATCGAGGCTGGGGAATTTTACCGACTGATATTCAGTGTCTTGAACGAGAATTAATTTTACTACATGGATGGCAATGGTTTAAGTATAAGATTGCTGCTCCTGAAATTAAAAAACACTCTGACGACACGAAAATTACAGTTAGTTTAGTCTATCAAGCCAGTAATAGCCGCACTTATCATTGTGATGCAGAATTAGTGAAAGATGACCATAAAACGATGGAGCTGAAAGGGTCTTGTGAGGCTCAAACATCATGGTTATTTGTTAAATATGCTGTCAAAAGCTTCCATCTAACGCTTGAATTAGAATCCCCAGTTCAATTTAAGTCTTTTTCTGAGAATAAGGCAAGTTAAGGATCATAAATTGATGAGGAATGCCCAGAAAATCAATCGGTTCATTTTGTTCGATGAACCCAATATTTTGATAAAACGTTAAAGTATTCAGACGAGCCATTAGCCTAACACGCTTTAAATTTTGTTCCTGAGCCACCTCAATCAATTTTTGTATGAGTTGTGTTCCAATGCCTTGGGATTGAAATTCTGGCAATACACAAACATAAGCAATACTACCTAATTCTTCAGACAGTTTGCGTAATCGACCAGACCCAACAATTTCCCCATCCCACAGCGCAATTAGATGAAATGCGCTATCCTCGTACGAATCTTGTTCTGTGCCTTGTGCCATTCCAAATGGCTTTCTCAGCACCCGCCAGCGTTGGTAAAATAGCGCCTTTTGTTCAGCTTGATTTTGAACGGGGCGAATTTCAACAGATTGCATAAGTTGGTTAACCTCAGTTTTAGAATGCACCCTACCCCTATGGATTAATAATTTTGCTATTTATTCTTCAAAGGAACTATACCTGTTAAATCAAGCACTATTAAAAATTTTGTTCCGGCGTAGAGACGTTGCATGCAACGTCTCTACAAGATTATTAATCAGTCGGAATCATATTAGAATTGATGATTGACTAACTTTTGCACGCCTTCAATAATTTGTTCCGGTTGGATAATGGTCAGTCGTTCTAAGTTACCGTTGTAAGGTGTGGGAATATCTTGAGAAGCCAACCGCAAAACTGGGGCATCAAGTTCATCAAAGAAGCGATCCATAATTGAAGCGGTGACTTCTGCCCCAATTCCCCCTGTTTTCATACATTCTTCTACCACTAATACTTTATGGGTTTTCGCAATAGAAGCCCCAATGGTTTCAAAATCAAGGGGTTTGAGGGAGATTAAATCAATCACTTCGGGGTCATAGCCTTGTTCAACCAGTTTGGGAACCGCTTGCATGACGTGATGGCGCATCCGAGAATAGGTGAGAATGGTGACATCTTTGCCTTCTCGCACTATTTCCGCTTTATCGAGGGGCAACCAATATTCGTCTGCGGGTAAATCTTCTTTGAGGTTGTAGAGTAAGACGTGTTCAAAGAATAACACTGGGTTATTGTCCCGAATGGCAGATTTCAGTAATCCTTTGGCGTTATAAGGGGTTGAACAGGCGACAATCTTTAAGCCAGGAACTCCTTGAAAATAGGCTTCTAACCGTTGAGAGTGTTCAGCCCCTAACTGCCGTCCTACGCCGCCTGGGCCACGAATCACCAAGGGCATGGTAAAGTTACCCCCAGAGGTATACCGTAGCATCCCGGCATTATTGGCAATTTGGTTAAATGCCAGTAGCAGAAACCCCATATTCATCCCTTCAATAATCGGACGCAGTCCTGTCATTGCTGCCCCAACAGCCATCCCGGTAAAGCTATTTTCAGCAATAGGAGTATCAAGCACTCGCAAGTCGCCATATTTTTTACACAAATCTTTGGTAACTTTGTAGGAACCCCCATAGTGACCCACATCTTCCCCAAGAACTAAGACAGAGGAATCATTTCCCATCTCTTCATCAATTGCTTCACGTAGTGCGTTGAATAATAAGGTTTGTGCCATCTGGATTACAAGTGTGTATAAGGTTTAAAATCAGAATCTAGAACTGGGGTATTTTACCAGTTACGCGTTCGCGATCGCGTTGCGGTATAGCAGTATCGCATAAGCGTGTGCGTTCCGCACGTATCGCACCCAGCATGAACTCCTGTGTTAAGTCTTCTAGAGTACCACGATTCCCTCAACCCATATTTGATCTCAAAAGACTGCCTTGCAATTGAGTGGTGTAGCGCTATAGGCTTAGGCATCAGGGAAATCAGCATATTTCTTTCGCAAGGACTACACAATCGGCAATCGGGCGATCGCTGCATAAACTGTTACGATTAAGATCTATCTTCCTATTCACCAGGGTAAAATCTTCGGGTATACAGTATCATCTATCAAAAATCCTAGACTCATCGGATTTAAATCATCTGAAATTATGATATTTGTTTTTAAATTTTAAATTTTATATCAATGGCTCAAATTTAGATGATTTTTGACTGAGAATTATTTTCAATAAGCAACGGGATTGCGTTAAGGAAAATGTTTGGCGAGACGGAGACGGAGACGGAAAATGTTTGGGCGTGACGGGAAATGTTTGGCGCGCGCGCCAACCCGTCGATAGCCCAACCCGTCGTAAAATGTTTGGCGTGACGGGAAATGTTTGGGCGTGACGGGAAATGTTTGGCGCGCGCGCCAACCCGTCGATAGCCCAACCCGTCAAGATAGCCAACCCGTCGATAGCCCAACCCGTCAAAACAGCCAACCCGTCAATAATAT